>CAYZHY010000035.1:20464-33920 GCA_964477525.1 uncultured Geitlerinema sp.
AAGCTCAGGACAAGCCCTAACGACCTAGCAATCGAACCACACCAACGCCGCCAAAATACAAACTTAAAATTGCACCGCCCAGCAAACTTTGGGTTAGAGGGTCCGTAGAAGGCGTTACTACTGCCCCAGCTATTGCTGCGGATAGGACCACCACCCGCCATCCAGAAAGCATTTGTCGGGAAGAAACAATCCCCAACAATCCCAACAAAATCTGAATCACCGGCACTTGGAAAGCCACCGCCGTACTAAACATCAGTAGCAACACAAACTTAAAATATTTATCAATGGACCACAACTGGTCCACCATCCCTTCCCCATAGTTAATAAAGAACTTCAAAGCTGCTGGAATTACCGCCATATAGGCAAAAACCAATCCCAGCACGAACAAAATACTCGAACCAAAGACCACCGGTGCTAACAGTTTGCGTTCCGATCGCTTCAACCCCGGCAATACAAACTTTACCACTTGGTAAATAATAAACGGCGTTGCTACCAACAAACCGCTGTATCCAGCCACCTGTAACGAAACAAAAAAGTACTCTCCAGGAGCCAACTGCAAAAATTTCACACCTTGCGCCGGTCGCTGCAAAATTTCTACCAGGGGTTCTACCCCGAGAAAGCAAATCACAATCCCCACAAATACGGCAATCAGCGAATAAAAAATACGCTGGCGCAACTCCTCCAAGTGGTCGAACAGGGACATTTCCACATCATCGGGGAGGTCGTCAGAGTCCTCAGCGGTCTGGTTTTCCTGCTGCTGCGATTGCGGTGGGGTTTGGGTAGCCGTATTGCTACTGTCAAATTGACCGTTGGTCGCTTGCGGATCGGATTCTGAAGAATGATTTGGGTGTGAAGGCACAGTCATGACTCCCAGGCAGTTCCATTGTCTATTGTAACTAGCTCAACACCAGCCAAAAAGCGCGATCGCAAAAAAAAAGGGGCGATGGATACGCCCCCAATCAAAACCCGTTACTTAACGAGTAGCTGCCGGTTGTGCTGTCGCTTGAGCTTGGTCGGCTTCTTCCTTAGGTAGAGCGCCATAGAGGCGGTTGAGGGCATTAACGTAAGCGTTGGCAGCCGCTACGATAATATCCGTGTTGGCAGAGTGACCGGAGAAAATGCGTTCGTTGTGTTGCAGGCGAATGGTTACTTCGCCAATGGCATCGATACCTGCTGTGACCGACTGGACGGAAAACTCAATCAGTTCGTTGGGAACGTTGACCACTCGGTTCATGGCCTTGTAAACAGCATCCACCGGTCCGGTACCAATGGCCGCATCGGTGAGTTCTTCGCCGCTGGGGGTGCGCAAAGTTACCGTTGCGGTGGGACGGGCGTTGTCGCCGCAGGAAACTTGCACCAATTCCAAATGGAAGTATTCGGGGGGCTGGTTGATTTCGTCGTTGACGATGGATTCCAGATCCCAATCGGTGATTTCTCGTTTTTTGGCGGCAAAAGCTTTGAATCGCAGAAATGCCTTGTTGAGGGCATCCTCGGAGAGGTCGTACCCCAACTCCTGCAAGCGGGTTTGGAAGGCATGGCGACCGGAAAGTTTGCCCAAAACCATGCGGTTGTCGGTCAAACCGATGGACTTAGCATCCATGATTTCGTAAGTAGTGCGGTTTTTGAGGACACCATCTTGGTGAATGCCCGATTCGTGGGCAAAGGCGTTGGCACCGACGATGGCTTTGTTGGGCTGGACCATCATACCGGTGAGGTTGGAAACCAAGCGCGAGGTTTTGTAGATTTGGCGCGTGTCGACGTTGGTGAGAGGTTCTTGGGAATCTTCCGGTCTGCCCAAGTAGGGATTGTAATACTGACGACGAACGTGCAAGGCCATGACCAACTCTTCGAGGGCAGCGTTGCCGGCCCGTTCGCCGATGCCGTTGATGGTGCATTCCAACTGTCGGGCACCGTTTTTGATGGCTTCTAGGAAGTTGGCGACGGCTAAGCCCAAGTCGTTGTGTCCGTGAACGGAGATAATGGCGCGATCGCTATTGGAGACGTTTTCTTTGATGCCGCGAATCATAGCACCAAATTCTTTGGGCATCATGTAGCCCACGGTGTCGGGAATGTTAATGGTGGTTGCCCCGGCGTTGATGGCGCGTTCGATGATTTCGTAGAGGAATTCCGGGTCGGTCCGGGTGGCGTCTTCTGGGGAGAATTCCAAATCGTCTACGAAGTTTCTGGCGTAGGCCACCATTTCTTCGGCGATTTCTAGGACTTCTTTACGGGTTCGTTTGAGTTTGTGTTCTAGATGAATATCGGAAGTGGCTATAAAGGTATGAATGCGCCGGTTAGCTGCTGGTTTCAGTGCTTCGGATGCTTTTTCAATATCTTTGCGGGATGCCCTGGCTAAGGCGCAGATGGTGGGACTGTCGGGTTCGGATGCGGTTTCGCAAATTTTTTGTACGGCTTCAAAGTCTCCAGGGCTGGCGTAGGGAAACCCCGCTTCAATGATATCTACACCCAGTTGGTTGAGGGCGCGGGCAATGGTGACTTTTTCATCTACGTTCAAACTCGCTCCTGGAGATTGTTCTCCATCTCGAAGCGTGGTATCAAATATACGGATTCTGTCTGGGTTGGCTGTCATAATGTGCTACCTCCAGACGCTTGGCTAGCATCTGATTGCTGACTACAAATTTGCAAGTGCAAGTGGGAGATCTTGATAATACTGTATCTTTTTTGGGATTTTTTATGCAGCCAAATTGACGTGGCGATCGCTAGTAGGCCAGCCTTTCCATGCTACTGGTGTCTCGCATATCTACTTTCTCGATATACTCGCGAATATCATTGAGATCGATATAGCGATCGGTGGCGTTGCGCAACTCCCGCGCGATCATGCCTTCTGTGGAAACGACGGTAATATGGGTGTTTTTGGAACGCAAAAGTTCGATCGCCCGTTCAAAATCCCCATCCCCGCTAAACAAAACCACGTGGTTGTATTGTTCTACGGTATTGAACATGTCAATCACAATTTCTATATCTAAATTGGCTTTTTGTGAATAACGACCGGAAACGTCGTCATAATATTCTTTAAGAACTTTGGTACGAACTGTATAACCTAAACTAATAAGTGCATCGCGAAAACCACGTTGGTCTTGGGGGTCTTTGATTCCTGTGTACCAAAAGGCGTTGACCAGGGCAGTATTTGCTCCTTTTACAAAATACTCTAGAACTCTTCTTGGATCAAAAAACCATCCGTTTTTTTGTTGCGCGTAAAACATATTATTTCCGTCTACAAATACAGATAGACGGTTTTGGGTGTACATCATAAAAAACTTATACCAAGTCTAAAACCTTGACAGCTATAGAAAAAATATGGAAAACAATCTTTATCCTCTAGAAAAAACAATTCTAGAAATAACATTTTTGCTATTTAAAGAAAATAAAATCTAGATAAATTTCTAGATCGTTCAAAAAAAAGGTTATGGCAAGTTGAAAATAGCAGGCACGCACTACGCCAATTGGGCGATCGCTGAATTTGGTCAATCGCCGGTTGTCAACAATTGCATGCTCAAATTCCTATCCACAACCTTCCAAGGAGGAAACCTCCCTCCATACAAAAAAAATTTATACCATACAAACATAGCCGTTAAATTTCAAAATAATTCCCTATATACTCTATAGTTTAGAGTATTTGGATACATTTTTATTGTTAGCGGAAACGGTAATTTACAATAAGTCTATTAAGCGTTTATTTGTGCGAAATATATAGAAAGGTGATTGGAGAAAACTTATCTACTAAGAGTTTCTCTAGAAGTTTGTCTGTTACGAGCGAGTGTTCCAAGACCAAAAAAAAACATAATAACCTGCCAGCCAGTGCCAAAGAATATACCAGCCTGCTGATATAAAACTTCCCAACTTACCAGTCGATGAACCCAGAGCCATTTTATACCTTACTGCTTTCAATAGCCCATCGGGATAGTTCTGTCCGATTGTGCAAACCGGTTTTTCCAAGCATATTGCTGACGTGGCTTTCGATCGTTCTTTGGCTAACATCCATAATTTCTGCAATTTCTCGATTGGCCATGCCCCGGGCTACCAGCTGTACTACTTTTAGTTCTGTAGGCGTTAGTTCTATGTTTTGCGGAACTTTTAAATGGGAAGCTTGCTGGCCTTGATGGTTTTTATGTTGGATCAGACGGGAAGCTTGTTTGAGGGAAGATTCTACCTGAGCTACAAGTTCTTCTGGTTCAAACGGCTTCACCATATACACATCCGCTCCCATATTCAATCCCTTGACTCGGTCTTGACTTTGACCCTTCGCTGAAAGAAAGAGGACAGGAATCCAGCTAGTGCCGGGATTTTCCCGGATGTGTTTGACCAAAGCATACCCATCCATTTCCGGCATCATGATGTCGCACACAATTAGATCCGGAACTTGGGTTTCCAGCACTTCTAAGGCTTCTCGCCCATTTTCCGCGGTAATGACTTTGTATCCCCGAAATTCTAAGTAGTCTTTCACCAATAGAACTAAATTGGGGTCGTCATCAACGAGAAGCAATTCTTTTTGCGATTGTGCATTTGTTCCCTTCATTCCACCAATATCCGCATTCATGTATTGAATAAGGTTTACCAACGTTGTTGATTGTTAAAAGTACCAAGGAGAACAATTAGGTTTTTCTCAAGAATTTACCTAATCATGCCACCAAACAGTCAACTTTCAAGCTAGATAAAGTTTTTGGCGAAATCTCCTTTGATTTCATTTACACATTGACTGCATCCGTCTAGCTCAACGAGCAACTGTAGAATTTATAGAAATTCTCCTATGCTATCCTACTATAGCTCAAACACGACTCCTTATAGAAGCTTTTGAATACCAAAAACCCTATTAGGAAGGAATGCTTCCGCTCGGTTTTAAGAATTGTCCCCATGGTTGCGGGTTTGCGATCGCACTTTGTCAACCAGCGATCGTACGGAGTCACTACCTTCAGAAGCATGGAATTGCAAAGGAATTTTGCGCCGCGCTAGCAACCGTAACCCCAAAGGACCCAAAGAAAGCAACGTTTTCCATCCTTGCAAGGAATAATTGTACAACTGAATGGCAAACTTGCGTTCGTTGAGCCATCCCCCCTCTCGTACCAAATCCAGCAATAATTTGCGGTGGCGAACTGGTTGGCTGGAAGTTTTGTCGCGGCGAGGCAAAATTTCCTGTTTGATATCGGTAATGCGGTCTAAAGGAGCTACCCCCATTGGGCATACTTCGTTACAGTAATAACATCGAGTACATCCCCAAACACCGCTATCGGCGTTATCGTAGTTGTCTAACCTTTCCCAACTGCGATCGTCTCTCGAATCTGCCACCATGCGATAGGCTTTGGCAAGGGCATGGGGACCAACAAAGTTAGGATTGACTTCTCGGGCATTGCACTCGGAATAGCAGGCACCGCACATGATGCAGTTGCCAGTAGCTTCTAAATTCTGGCGTTCTTGCGGCGTTTGCAAAAATTCCCGTTCCGGTAGCTGTCTGGCTTCGGTACTCACATAGGGGTCTACAGCTTCTAAATGGTTCCAGAAACTGCTCATATCCACGACCAAATCTTTGATAACCGGCATATTTCCCATGGGGGCAACAAAGATTTCTGGAATGTCCGGTTGTGGCGCTCCCTGCTGCTGCAACACCAGAGACTGCCGCTGCCATTCGCGCTCTACATTTTCTTTACAAGCTAAAGCCGAACGACCGTTAATACGCATGGCACAGCTACCGCAGATGGTGTTGCGACAGTTTTTGCGAAAAGCCAAACTACCATCTTGTTCCCATTTGATGCGGTTGAGGGCATCTAAAATGGTGTTTCCCGAATCTAGTTCCAGGGTATAGTTTTTTTGTTTTGGGGATGTATGTTGGGTTTGGCGTAAAATACGAAAGCGAACTTGCATAGCCAATTTTGAATAGTCAACCTTGCCCTGCATGGGGGATCTATCCTTCATTGTACGACATCGGTACGGAAATGCTATGCTGGCGCGGCTAAGTAGTTAAAAATACTAGCTAGGATGCTATTGGAAACCAAAAAACCCTCGGGGTTGCGCAGGCGCAAGCGGGTGGCAGCAGGTGGTACGTGATGGGCAGGATCGGACGATAGCGAAAGCAGCTGACCGTCGGCAGTGGCGATTTCTACCCAATTTTCCCAACCGTCGGCTTGGATGCTATGGCAAATGGTGTTGACCGCACCATCGCCAAATCGTTGGGCAATATCGGTTAGGGAAATTCCTTCTGCCAGGCGCAATCCCAGCATGATGGTATCCAAAAGTTGGTCGTTGGTCGTATCCGGTGGCGGCAGTTCTATGTTGTCGGTTTCCCAGTTGTGCAACCAGGTGTTGTATTCTTTGAGAGTACGCGGTCGGGCGATCCGGCGTTGGTGAACGTAGCTGGTTGCCCCCATGCCAAAACCGTAGTAGGGAAGGTTTTGCCAGTAAGTACGGTTGTGGACGCACTGATAGCCGGGTTGCGCGTAGTTGGAAATTTCGTAATGTTCGTAGCCGGCAGCGGTGAGAAGGTGGTGGGCGTGGCGATACATTTGTACCGTCGTTGTTTCTGCAGGCAGTGGCGAGGTGTCTGGCTGGTAGTAGCGCGCAAATGGGGTTTTGGGTTCGATGGTGAGGTCGTAAACGGAAATATGGGCAGCTTGGGTGGCGATGGCTTGTTTCAGCGTTTCGTCCCAGTCGGCGAGGGTTTGATGGGGCAAACCACTGATGAGGTCGAGGCTGAAATTTTTGAGTCCTACTTGATGGATGAGGTGGATAGCGGTTTCAATATCGGTGACGGTATGCGATCGCCCACTAACTTGTAGCAGGGAATCTTGAAAGGCTTGTACGCCGAGGCTAATGCGGTTGATGCCTGCCTGTAGGAACCCTTCTAGCTTTTGGCGGTCGAAGGTTCCCGGGTCCATTTCTATAGAAATTTCTGCATCGGGGTCGATCCCAAAACTAGCTTTAAGGGTGTCCAACAATTGAGTGACTTGCGCTAGGCTAAGTAGTGAAGGCGTTCCGCCACCGAAAAATACGGTTTGCAGGGGAGAATTGGACCCAGAGGTTGCTTCTATTTCGCGGCATAAGGTATCTACGTATTTTTGAATTGTACCGGAATTGTCGCCATGTTTGCGATCGCCAACCACGGAAATGGGAAAATCGCAGTAATAGCAACGCCTCCGACAAAAAGGAATGTGAATGTAAGCACAGCGAGGCATGTCCCCTGCACAGATACCGGCCAGACTTCTGCTAATTTTTCCAGATAACCCAAGATTCATCAAAGGACCCATCAAGTTGTTTTTTCTAACAATTCTCATCTCTTCATCTATTCTATATGCTTGCAAATTTTCGTTAATTCTCGAAGCTTAGTGGGGTGCTAGGCTAGAACAATATAATAAATGGAATCTGTTATCCGATTCTGTCTCGGTTTCCTAGAAATCCCTTCCCCTACAGGCATTTTTCATAAGTTCCATTGCCCAGAAAACGCTCTAGGCTATAGCCATGATTGATACTATTATTATTATCTCTTTTATAGTAGCAGGAGCTGGCATCGGCTTTTACAGCGTCGATTTGCTCCCGGAAAGCACACGCTCGCAAGTAACCAACCCCGAGGGTCTCGGTTGGGTAACCGGCGGTTTTGGTGCTTTGGTATTTGGCGTGATTGGCTTGCGCGTTCAGATGGCCTATCGCGGACTGGAATACCGGTTTCGCGAAATGCCAGTAGAAATGCTGATTACCCGTGCCATCGGTTTGGTGGTGGGGTTGTTAGTGGCCAATTTAATGCTAGCACCTTTGTTTTTGCTGCCGATCCCCGACGAGTTTAGCTTTATCAAACCCTTGGTAGCGGTGGTGGGTAGTATTATGTTCGCCGTTTTGGGAATTGCGATCGCGGATACCCACGGTCGTTCGTTTTTACGCCTCATCAATCCCAATTCTGCCGAAATGATGATGGTGGTGGAAGGGACCCTCAAACCGGCTGCCACCAAAGTATTAGACACCAGCTGTATCATTGACGGTCGCATCGAACCGTTATTGGAAGCTGGTTTCATTGAAGGGCAAATTTTGGTGCCTCAGTGCGTTTTGCAAGAATTGCAACTGATTGCCGATTCTCCCAACACCCAAAAACGCAGTCGGGGTCGCCGGGGATTGGAAATTCTCAACCGCATGCAGGAAAACTATCCCAATCGGATTTTAATTCACTCGGCTAATTACGAGGATTTGACCACTGTGGATGCCAAGTTGGTGCGTTTGGCCCAGGAAATTAATGCCACCTTGCTGACCAACGATTACAATCTTTCCCAGGTAGCGGGCGTGCAAAAAGTTCCCGTTCTCAATATTAACGATATTGCCCATGCAGTGCGTCCTTTATATTTACCCGGCGATCGCATCGAACTCAAAATTCTTAAAGAAGGCAGAGAACCGGAACAAGGCGTGGGCTATTTAGAAGATGGCACCATGGTGGTGGTAGAAGAAGGAAGTCCCTATATTGGGGATGAATTGCAGGTGGTGGTTACCAGTTCCTTGCAAACCTCAGCAGGTCGGATGATTTTTGCCAAACCTGTAAGTGCTGAAGAAGTAACCGTATGAAACCATCAATTTTCTTCATAGGGACTTCTCGCAAAAGCACCTAGCTAGAACTGGAATTGCTGCCACCAAGCTTGGTTTTGGAAGCCATCCGGGTCTTTTTGCGGTCGGCTTCGGAAAGATCTTGACCGGATTGCAGGCGAGTGGCATTTTCTTGCAAAACCGTAGCACTGTTGTTATCGCCCATTTGGAGGGCGGTTTTGGCCGCTGATTGCAGCATGGTGGCTGCCCCCACGCTATCGCCTTGCTGTAATTTTTGTTCGGCGATTTGAGTTTGGCGGTATTTCGCCAAGGCCGAAACGTGTTGGGCTACTTCTTGGTTGGGGGCAGGTTCGAAGCTTTTGAGAACGTTGGCTTCTACTGGCGTGGGGTCGGAAAGAATCCCCGTCTCTCCCAAGCCAGGGTCATCGTAGCGAACGCGCAAGGTGGCAATGGGCTGTCGCCCTTCCGGAAGTTGACTGATGTACAAATTGGCAACAATGACGCGGGGTTCGTCTTTCATTAAATCCCCCAGACGCACTTCGTAGCAGCCATCGTTCGTTTCTCCAGTTAGTTCGATGGTTTCGGGGGCTACTTGGGCAACGGGTTTCATTTCTGCCAGGCGGGTTTGCGGCATTAAGCCAATAAGCAAATGGGCGTTGGTGAGGCTGACCGATTGAATGCGGCGGAACAAGCGGGAAAATTCTTCAACGGCTTTTTCTGGGGTTTCAATATGGACCAAGCTACCGCCACCGCTGTCGGCAATTTTTTCCAACACGTCTTGATTCCAATGGCTGCCAAATCCCAAGCTATTAATGGTGGCGTTGTTGCTGGTGGCAACTTCAGCTAGGTTCAAACAGCGATCGTTGTTGCCGTGTTCGTTTTCGCCATCGGTAAGCAGGAAAATTTGGGAAATGTAGTTACCGCTGGCTTGGAAGAGAGTATCTAGACCCACTTTCATGCCTTCATCAATGGAAGTGCCGCCAGTGGCTTTTAGGTTTTGGATTTGGTCTTTAATCCGGTCGCGATCGCTGAGTTCTTGGTTGGAAAGGATGACTTTGGCTTTGTGGTTGAAAGCCACCACCGACAAGCGATCGCCGGCAGATAGGTTATCGATGATTTGTTCGGCAGCTTGCTTGACCCGCGATAGAGGGTTTCCTTCCATGGAACCGCTGCGGTCTAAAATGAGGGTCAAATTCAACGGTGCCGTGCGATCGTTTTCATCGGGAACCGCACTGACCGAAACCGAGAGCTGCCGCTGGTTGCCATTTGTCCCGGCATCTAGGTTAGCATCGCTAAGAGCTGGTTGTAGGTTGACTTTCATAAAAACCTCCCTATTACGTTACCTACACACTACAACTTTAATTTCCCTAATATCCGATTGCCCAGCTCCCCCACATTTCCTGTTAAGTTAAAAAAAACGTTATCATAAATCAAAGAAGCAGTGTGAAGCCTATGGAATCACCAATTCGGGCAGTACAAGCTCCTTACTACGAAGGTGGGGACATGCGGACTCCCCCACCAGATCTGGAATCGCTAATTCTCAAAGAACGAATTGTCTACCTGGGGATGCCTTTGGTTCCTCAAGTAACGGAACTGATTATTGCGGAATTGCTCTACCTGCAATACGAAGATCCGGAAAAACCCATCAAGATTTATATCAATTCTACGGGATCTTCCAGCTACAGCGGCGAACCCGTTGGTTGGGAAACGGAAGCGTTTGCCATTTGCGATACCATTCGCTACATTAAGCCTCCCGTACAAACCATCTGTTTGGGAACGGCGATGGGAACGGCGGCGATGTTGTTAAGTGCTGGTAGCAAGGGGTCTCGGGCTAGCCTTCCCCACGCCACCATTGTCTTGCAACAGCCGAAAAGCTATACGCAAGGGCAAGCCACGGATATCCAAATTCGTGCCCAAGAGGTCATAGCCAACAAAAGCACGATGGTGGATATTTTGTCCCAAAATACGGGGCAAACGCGGGAACAATTAAACAAGGATATGGACCGCTTGTTCTACATGACCCCCTACCAAGCGATGGAGTACGGCTTGATTGATAAGGTCCTGGAAAGCAACACAAACGTTCCCCAATCGGTGAAAGACCAACAAGAGTCGCAAACTTCCGAAACTTCTCAAAGTTAACGACGCCATTTAGACCATCACGAACAGGAGTCTCGTTTTATGCCAATTGGTATACCTAAAGTTCCCTACCGAATGCCAGGGGGACAATATACCCAGTGGATTAGCATTTACGACCGCCTTTACCGCGAACGGATTATCTTTATTGGCAGGGATATTGACGACGAACTCGCCAATCAAGTTATTGCGGTGATGCTTTACTTGGATTCGGAAGACCCGGGTAAAGACATTATGCTTTACATTAATTCCCCCGGCGGTCTCATTACCTCCGGTATGGCCATTTACGACACCATGCAGCACATCAAATCCGACGTGGTCACCATCTGCGTGGGATTGGCAGCTTCCATGGGGTCGTTTTTGCTAGGGGCAGGAACCCAAGGCAAACGCCTGGCTTTGCCCCACTCCCGGATTATGATTCACCAACCTTCTGGAGGTACTCGCGGCCAGGCTACGGATATCGATATCGAAGCCAAGGAAATTTTGCGCATTCGCAAGCAGCTAAACGAAATTTATGCTGATTTTACCGGCCAACCTGTAGAGAAAATTGAAAAGGATATGGACCGGGATTTCTTTATGTCGGCGGAACAATCCAAAGAATACGGCTTGATCGACCGCGTGATTGAAGAACGCCCTTAATTGGGTATTTGATGGAATTTTCGCTGTCAGCGACCGACAGTTTTTGTTTCGGGGTGATTGTTTTCGAGATTCGGCGATCGCGTTCGTTGCTGGCAGTTTCTGCTGTACGGCGATCGCCGAATTTTTCTTTGTTTGTCAACCACTGACTGCAGCATGAATGTCAAGGAGTGCTATCGCGTTTTACAATTGCCGGAAAATGCTTCGGTTGATGATGTCAAAGCATCTTTCCGACGTTTGGCCAGGCAATACCATCCCGATTTAAATCCCGCAGACGAAGGGGCCCATCAAAAGTTTATTGCCATTCATCAGGCGTACAAACGGCTTTTGGAAGTGGCACCGGCTACCAAATCGCCACCAAAATCGAATCCATCACCGCCTAGCGACCGAACGCCAACTTCTTCAGCGACTAATAACCGGGTAAACGTAGAGGTTAAACACCGGCACCAGCAAGAAAAAACACAGCCAAAAAAGGCACAAAAAGTTCAGTTTGAAGATACGCCGGCATTGTCCCCCCTAGAAAAACAGTTAAAAAAACAATCTTACGAACAATTACAAGAATTGCTGAAGCGGGGACGATTTCCACGAGCGATCGCGTTGTCGGAAGGATTGGCCCAAAGGTTGCCCCAAGACAAAGAGGTACGCCAGTGGCAAGCGATCGTTTACCAACGTTGGGGACATCAACTCCTGCAAAAAGGAAACTTTAAAAAAGCTAGAGTTTATCTCAAAAAAGCCCTACGTACCGACCCGCACAACCGTAGTTTATGGTTGCAAGTAGAGAAAGATTTTCTTCATATGGAAAAAACCTTTTAAAGAGGATGGCACTGTTCCTTTTTTAAGCAAACAATTAAAGGGAAATTCGGGTAACGGCAATTTGTCCGGAAAAACAAACATCAACATCGGTTCCTTGGCTGCGATCGCGGTTTTGATAATTCCCCGTGTAAGCGTAACAGTCCCCTTCCATCCGATACTGGCTTGGTAAAGGTTCCGTACTCAAAGGACAAAAGACCATTTCTGGGTCTGGGTCGTTGGCAGTCAAACAAGGCAAATTCACGTTCCAAAAGGTTCCTGCTGGTGTAGTTTTGGCCATCAAAGTGGGTAGAATCCAACGCAACCAACGACTTGCTCGTTCCCAGTCTACCGACACATCTCGACGGCGATATTGGGAAATGGCAATGCCCCGAATACCGTGGAAAGCAGCCTCCCGAACAGCTGCAATGGTTCCGGAAATATAAATATCCGCTCCCATATTGCCACCCGCGTTAATTCCAGAAAGAACCCAACTCGGTTGGGGACAAAAGTATTGCAATGCCAAACGGATGCAATCGGCTGGCATACCATCCACAGCATAGGCTTGTGGCGATCGTTTCTCTACATGAATGGGTTTGGTGGTGGTAACCTGATGGGCACATCCCGATAGGGCAGATTTTGGGGCAACTACAACTGCTGGCGATTGTAAAGCCGTTGCTACTTCTAAGAGAGTTTGAATTCCCGGTGCATCAATACCGTCATCGTTAGATAAAAGCCAAGTCATAGAAAGAAAATTTCGTGTTTTCGATCGATCCAAGTTATCTATCTTAACGTGAGTTGGACGGGACGAAAAGACAGTCACAAGCAGCGTCCATCAGCCCAGAAATCTCCGTACAATTTCAAGGAATTTTGCTCTTTTTAGAAGGTTTAACCATACTCGATCCACTATCCCTTCTAGATAATTCTTTTCTTCCTCTTTCCACGATCGAACAATAATAATAGATCTACCCCGTAGAACCTTATAAATATGTAATTTTAAAAAATATGTTTGTTGCTATTAAAATTTTTTGTGGTAACATAACTCTTTTTGGCCATATGGAATCAAGAAATCGGTCGTGAAAACCGCTTTTAGTGAGAAAGCTCTAGATATGGTACTTGTTGTTTTGCTATTGCCACAAACTGGTTGTTAAATTTGGGCCGAGCCACTACAATTTCCATGGATTTGCTGTGAAATCAATACCTTTAGAAACAAATTTTGGTATCAACCGACGATCTATGGAAAAATTTGCCTGTTTTCAAAGTGCTGGATAAATTTTGTCTTTCTTATCTTGCAATTCTTGTAGGATTGGTTGTATAGTGTTTCCAAATCAAACGTCAATAGTGCATGGCTGCAAGATTTTATACG
>CAYZHY010000036.1:0-8454 GCA_964477525.1 uncultured Geitlerinema sp.
ATGGTGGGAGCAACACAACGGCTAGATTCGGCTTTCTGGAAAATTCGCTTTATATTTCCCTAATTTTATTTGGTTAGCAATAAATGAAAAGCTATATTTATGTTATAGCTGCGGTTCGATCTTCGATCTTCCGATTTCCCACTACCGAAAATCCACCGCAAGGTTCTGCAATGCACGGTTGCTCAACTAGGAACGTTTCCGGAAGTATTTTCTAAATTTTTGTAAAAGCCTGAATGCGTTATTCTAGAAGGTGAGCGTCTAACGATTGCCGAACCGATCGTGCCAATTTCGATTTCGCCATTCTCAAGGCATCAAACTTCCTTACCTACCTGACGTTACCTGTAGCGATATGGAACCAGAGCAGCTCCAGAAGCAATTAGACCAGCTCAAGCAACGACAGCGGCTTATTCTCGATCGCATTGACGATGCGATCGCGCTATTTGACAAAAGCGATCGCTTGATTTCCTTCAATCGCAAACTCTGCGAAATCTGGGGACTCTCCAACGAATATTTACAACAACATCCACACTTTAACCAAATTTGTACGGAAATCGCCGAACAAGGCTACTGTTCCACTTCCGCTCGCCAGCTGCTGCAAAAAATTTGGCAACAAAGCCGCAGCCAACCCGTATCCATGGAATTGGAGCCCACACCTGGGACGTATTTGAAAGTTGATACCACCCAAAACGACGATGGGGACATTTTATTTATCTTTCGCGATGTCACCGAATATCGCCAATCCCAAAACAGTCTCAATGCCGAAGTCAAACGCCTGCGATTCCTGCTGGGATTGATGGAACGCTTGCAAACCCCCGTCGAAGAATTGCGGGAAGTGGCTCAATTTGCCCTGAACTACCTAGTAGAAGCCATGGGAGCTTCTTTTGGGGATGTCAAAGTTATTACCGGCGAGGGCCAAGACCGCTACGCTCGTTCTCTCTCCAACCAGGTTTCTGGAGAATTTATCGCCTACTATGGAGAACCTGCAGTTGCCGAAATGGAAAATGCTCTCAAGGAAGGAATTCCCTACGGACAGGGATTGCTTTGGCAAGTGGTATCCAGCGGTCAACCCTTGTTTGTCGAAGATTACTACAAACACCCACAAGCTGTAGAAACGTTTCGCCATCCGGGCATTGGTCAGTTGGGTATTTTTCCCATTCCCAACACCAAAGGAGAAATTATCGGCGTTCTGACCTTAGAGTCGCGCAATTTAAACAAACTCCAGGAAGCCCCACAACAAGATATGCTCGTGGCAGCCTGCCGTACCCTGGGAAGTGCTATTGAAAGGGCACAAGCTCAAGACAAACTGCGCCGTATCAACCAAGACCTAGAACGGGCTTCTCAAATGAAATCGGAATTTCTCGCTTCTATGTCTCATGAGTTACGTACGCCTTTAAATAGCATTATTGGCTTTTCCCAATTATTAGATCGCCAAACATCCGGACCTTTAAGCGAGAAACAACGCCATCAAATCCAAGCGATCGCCAAAAGTGGCAATCACTTGCTGGAGTTGCTGAACGATATTTTGGATTTATCTAAGGTGGAATCGGGGAAAATGGAGCTGGAACTTAGTTTGCTCAATTTAGAAGAGCTTTGCGAGCAATGTATGACCACCATCCAGCCCCGCGCCCAGATGAAAAACTTGCATTTGTCTCAAAATATCGAACCATCTTTGCCAGTAGTGCGTTTGGATCCGCGCCGAATACGGCAAATTTTAATTAATCTATTGTCCAATGCCATAAAATTTACCCCAGAGGGCGGTAACATCGAATTGGCTGCCTATTTAGCCAAAGGCAAACAAATTTACGAAGATTTGCGCCCGGACCAAAGTACGGTTAGCCCAGAAAAGGATTATTTGTGCTTGCAAGTCAGCGATTCCGGCATTGGCATTCCCGATAGTAAGTGGCATTTGCTATTTCAACCCTTTCAACAGGTGGATGCTTCCCTCAGCCGCCAGCATGAAGGAACGGGATTGGGATTGTCGCTGACGCGGCGGTTGGCCGAGTTGCATGGCGGGACGGTATCGTTTCAGTCGCAGGTTCAAGTAGGAAGTACGTTTCGAGTTTGGCTGCCCCTCAATCGCGAAACGCCAGCTAGTGAGGAAACATCGGAGCTGGCAGATACGGAAGTGGCTGTTGCCTCTTCTGGGGAATCCATGGCTGCACTTTCTTCCCAGGATCGTCGGCGGCGCATTCTAATCGTGGAAGACCAACCTCTCAATCAGATGTTTATTTCGGAAGTGCTGGAAACGGAAGGATATGCCGTAGAAACGGTTGATGACGGTCAACTCATGCAAGATAAAATCGAAACGCTGCCAGCAGATACGAACCAATCCCTGCCCGATGTCGTGTTGATGGATATTCAACTTCCCCGTATTGATGGCTTTGAGTTGATTCAAAAAATGCGATCGCATCCCCAATGGCGATCGATTCCTATTATTGCCATTACGGCCTTGGCCATGCCAGGAGATAAAAACCGTTGTTTGGAAGCTGGTGCCAACACTTATATAAGTAAACCTCTCACCATAGAAGCCTTGCTCGATAGCCTCAAAAATTTAGGACAACCACCAGAACCCGACTAAAAAAGAAACCTCGTGGCAAGAAAAGCTTCTCTCAAGTCGCTCTTTGCGCTAATATAGAACTACAATCGACCTACACTGCCAAAAGCCGTAAATGGCACAAATGGGGAATGCGGCTGTTGGATGCCAGATGCATTCTTGGAGAGCAACAAAGGTAGGTTGGCAAAAATTGAAAAAGGTATAGGCGACTCACTACAAGGAAATAGTAGGAATTCGCTATAGAGAGAGCGAACGCGAGCGCCGGTTCCCCATGCTCGTTTGCCTTACCCAAACATCCTAACATACCCCGCTCGTGCTATATTGCTGTCCAATTGCGATCGCATCAATTCGTTTATGGTGCCAATCAATTCTAGTTACATCCTCTTAGTCGATGACGATGCTAGCAATCTTTTTCTGTTGGAAGAGATTTTGCAAGCAGAAGGCTATACAGTCGTTTCCGCTTCGTCTGGCTATCAAGCTTTAGAAATTGCCCAAAAATCCCTGCCAGAGTTGATTGTTCTCGACATTATGATGCCGGGAATGGATGGGTTTGAAGTGTGCAAACATTTGCGCAATACCGCCAGCCTGCAAACCGTACCCATTATTTTTCTCACTGCTTTAGATGACGACAATTCCCGTTTAAAAGGATTGCAGGTGATGGGAGACGATTATTTAACCAAACCCATCGATACAGACTTGCTCCTCACCAAAATTGCCAGCACCCTACGATTGCAACGCCTGCGCCAGCAAGCTACCCAGGTAGAAACGCGCCGCCAGGTGCAAGAACAATTAAAGCGCCAAATGGAAGCTGCTTGGACCATCAACCAAGCCCTAACTGAAAAATTTCGCTTGTTTGTACCAGAAGCTTTGATGGAACGCATCGCTCCCAAGGGCGTAGAATCCATTCAACTGGGCAATGCTACGGAAGAAGAAGTGACGGTTTTGCTTTGCGATATTCGCGATTTTACAGCAATGACCGAATCCCAACCTCCTAGCGAAACCATTAACTGGCTGAACGAATTTTTTTCCCAAATGAGTCAAGCCATTGATGCTCATTTTGGATTTATTGATAAATTTATGGGAGATGCTTTGCTGGCTGTATTCGATCGCAGCGAATCCCATGCCACCGATGCGATACAAGCTGCGGTAACCATGCAGCAGCAAATTGCTGGTTTCAATCAAGACTACCAAGCGTATCAGTTGAAAGAACCTTTGCGGGTAGGGATTGGCATTCACACTGGCAAAGCAGCCATTGGTGCATTGGGATCGCAATTGCGCATGGAACCGACGGTCATTGGCGATGTGGTGAATACAGCTTCGCGATTGGAACATTTAACCAAAATCTACGGATGTTCGTTAATTGCCAGCGAAACCACAGTAAATGCTTTGCAAAATAATTCTAAATTTTGCTATCGCTGGTTGGACCAAGTGGTACCTACGGGGAAACAAGAACATTTAAATTTGTACGAAATTCTCGGTACCTCCGAACATGCTCTCGATCCCCTCAAAGTGCAAACCCAAGCTATTTACGAAGCGGCAGTAGAAGCTTGGCATCAGGGAAACTACCAACAAGCATTGACCTGTTGGCAGCAAATATGCGATCGCCATTCAGAAGATAAAGTAGCACAGTACCACAAAAAGCGCTGCCAGCAACAACTACAAATCAACCGCCGTCCAAAACGTTAAAGAATTTTCCCAAAATATAAATAAAATATAAAGAGTGTCCGAGATTTCCCTGAGAACTACGATGATAGTAGGTAGTAGATCGCGTTATGTCATTTTGATAAAATCTGACTGCTTGCTTTTGCAGCCAGCAAGAACGTTTTGTATTGTTATGGTGGTTATCTGGGGCATTTCCCACTCAGATGGGATCGTCTATACAGGGGATTTATTTACAAATCGTCAACCCAAACTCCAATGGCACGTTGGATTGTCCGGTTGTCTGCCATATAAACAACGCTGACAAAACGATTTTTCCGTATATTCAACCAGTTATCAAGAAAGCTGGAAACTGCATAGATGGTTTTTGCACGTATCTACGGAATATTGGGAACAGCTATTGCAACGAAACGCTTGAAATTTAACGCTCTGCGTTCCTAGTTGCGATCGCTGAAAAACGCCGGTTGGTAAGCATCGTTATGTTAAAAAAGTCCCCTTCATACATATTGCTCGTTGATGACGTTCCTAGCAACATCATGCTGCTAGAAAAAATCCTGCAAGATGCGGGATACACCACGGTGTCGGCTTCCTCTGGCGAAGCCGCCTTAGCCATCGCCGAGAAATCGAAACCAGCCTTGGTGCTGCTAGACGTAATGATGCCAGATATGGATGGGTTTGAAGTTTGCCGCCGGATGCGAACCACCAAAGACTTACAAACCATCCCCGTCATTTTCCTCACTGCCTTAGACGACGAAGAATCCCGTATCAAAGGATTGCAAATGATGGGAGACGACTACCTAACCAAACCCATCCACATGGAACTGTTGCTGGCCAAAGTAGCCAGTACGTTGCGACTTCACAGCATACGCGAACAAGCAGCGGAGGTAGAAAGCCGCCAGCAGCTACAAAACCAAATCAAGCGACAAATGGATACCGCTTGGAAAATTAACCAATCCCTCGCCGACAAATTCCATTTGTTCGTTCCCGAACAACTGCTACAACGAATTGCACCCAAAGGTGTAGACTCCATCCAACTCGGTAGTGCTAGAGAAGAAGAAATTTCCGTTCTCATCTGCGACATTCGCGGATTTACCGCCATTACCGAATCTCAACTTCCCAGTCAAACCCTGACTTGGCTGAACGTATTTTTCACCTCCATGCATCAAGCCATCCAACAAAATCAGGGATTTATTGATAAATTTATGGGCGATGCGTTAATGGCCGTTTTTGAAGGGAAATCCCATCATGCCATCCATGCTGCCAAGGCTGCAGTGATGATGCAACAGCAGCTGGCTCAGTTCAACCAACAGCGGAGTTTGTACAATCTCCAACAGCCACTGCGGGTTGGCATTGGCATTCATACTGGCAACGCGGTTATGGGAACTGTTGGTTCGGCCGTGCGTATGGAACCGACGGTGATTGGCGATGTGGTCAATACCGCTTCTCGCTTGGAAGAGCTAACCAAGCTGTATCAATGCAATACCATTGCTAGCGAAGCAACCATCAATCGCTTATTTGAAATAGATAATTTTCGGTACCGATGGTTGGATTGCGTGATTCCCAACGGCAAGCATCACAGCGTGAATTTATACGAAATCCTAGGCACCTGCGAATATCCCATTGAAACCAATAAATTGAACACCCAAGATAGTTACGAACGTGGTGTTAATGCTTGGCAAACTAAGGACTACCAAACAGCTGCCCGTTATTTCCAGCAAGTTGTGAACCGCGATCGCGAAGATGCGATCGCAGCCTATCACCTACGCCGTTGCCAGCAACAGTTAGGATTTCCTGTACCCACCGATTTAGAAGTTTAGCTAGGCTAAGGCGGTTATTGGTCGTCCGAACGTAGTAATATACAGGACAGCCTCATCGGTGGGAATCCCCAGAACTTCGTTGACCTGGTCGTCAAAGAAACCGGCAATTCCGCTAACGCCTAAATTCAGGTAAATAGCCACCAAATTGAGGCGCTGCCCTAAATGACCGGCATCGAGATGCAAGTACCGGTAAGCGCGATCGCCGTATTTCTCAATTGCTTTCGACAGATCGGCTGTATGGAACAATACTGCGGCCGCATCCTTGCCCAAATCTTGTCCCAAACAGAGATAGTGCAAATCGTCGCGGAAATTTTTAAAGCGAATTTGCCGCAATTCCTGGGCTTTGGGAGCGTAGTAGTAACAGCCATCCTCTAAATCGCTCACTCCCTGAACCGCAATAAATGTAGATACCAAACTTAAATCGAAATAATCTGGTTCTGGATCCAAGCCTTGGGTGATGTAATCTTGGGGATGGTAAGTAAAGTGCAAAACATTTTTTAATTCTTCTAGCGAAATTTCTTCGCCACTGTACCGGCGAGTCGATCGCCGCTTGAGGATGGTTTTTTCTAAATCTTGCAAATCCTCTCCCCAAGGGATGGGTTGGGTGGCGGTGGAAACTTTGGTACAAAAGGGAAAATTATATTTATCGGCCCGTTTTTCCGTCTCGCTGGTGGGTTTCCAGGAAAGTTTTTCTGGTTCGGTTGCAATTTGAGTTGCCTGGTGCAAAGCCGACAGCAACTCGCCTTCAGCCAAATCGGGATATTCCGTTTGCCTAGCCGAGGGCAAAGCCGTGCGTACGGGTGGTAAATTTTGCTGCAACTCCAAGCGATCGGCCAGTGCTGCCACCGCGATCGCACCTTCCTTTGTAGAATCGAGAAACAGCATATTATTTACTTGGCGATCGGCAAACCCACCGATTAGATGGGGTCGAAAATCTGCGATCGACCCTGCCATTTCCAAATTGCCCAATAAATGACCGGTATCTAGTAAAATCCGACGGTAAGCCCGATCTTCATACCGCCACTGGGAACGGAAAAAGACAGACGTTACCACAAGCGCTATTTGGGTATCTGACAGGGTGGGATACCAAAAACAAGCATCTTGCAGTTGCTGCCAAACATCGCTTTCCCAAAAATGAACCAAAGAATGGTTTTTGGGCTGGTAGTAATACAACCCTGGTTGCACGAACGAGTTGCCCCGGGCAATCAAGTAAATTTCTGCTGGATACAAACCACCAGCAGAAGGTGCAGCCCGCAAGTAAACTGGTTCGCCAGTAACGGTTTCTACCTTGGCGGTGATCCCATAGGTTTCGTACAGCAGGCGAGACAAACGCTGCCACCAGATTTGTTTGGGATCGTTTCCCAGTTGGGCTTGGGATGTATTGAGATATTCTTTAAGAGGAATGGACGTGCCGATTTTATACTCTTTAAACGGACTCGGTTGTTGCGACCAATCCAGCGTTTTTCGGCGCTTTTGTAAGGTTTGGGGGTCGTATTTGGTGCGTTGGTGGTAGTGTTGGGCGATAGAAAAGTTGGTATTGGTCATGATTGTCTCAACCAGCGTTTTGGTGGTGTGGTTTCGATCGCTTCTCCAGGCTTAGGTCTAGTTTAGCTTGTATAGACCAATAGGGAAGTTGCTATCCTACAGCCAGGATGGCCAGGGCAGAATTTAAAGGGATCGTGAAATTTCCGTAATTTTTCTTTACACTTATCGTACATTTTTGCATGGGAGCTAGGCACAAATCCACAATTGACGTTTGCCTATATCTAGGCGAAGCATTGGGTGCTTTGGCATCTGGTTTGTTCGTCAATTACCGCAGTTGATATGCCCACATGTGACTATAGAGGAATTGCTAGATAAATACGCTCTAGGAGAACGAAATTTTGGTGGTATAGAGTTAAGAGAAGCCAATTTGTTTGAGGCAGATTTGTGCCGCATCAATTTGCAAGGTAGCCAGCTACAAAGATCTTATTTTCCCTATGCCAAACTTTCCCATGCCAATTTATCCCAGGCCGATTTGTACCAAGCACAACTGGGAGATGCCCTACTCCATCATATAAACTTATCTTACGCTAGCTTGGTAGGAGCCAATCTCTGTCGGGCTAGCTTGCGTTACGCCAACCTCCACCGAGCCGATCTGAGGGGAACCAATTTACAACGGGTCAACTTGTACAAAGCCGATTTAACCAATGCCAACCTCAGCGATGCCGATTTGAGCCGTGCCAATTTGGAAGGAGCCCACCTCGCTGGGGCGATTTTGGCAGGCAGTAATTTTTTCCAAGCCACGGTGGATTTTACTGGAACCTACCCCGATGCCAGAACCCGCTATCCAGATGGGTACTTCCAACGGCAGCAATCTTGAGGTGCATTTACGTCCAAGAACGGAAAAAGGTATAGGTTTCCCAATTGCTGGCGGTACGGGAT
>CAYZHY010000036.1:8554-18243 GCA_964477525.1 uncultured Geitlerinema sp.
TTACGTCCAAGAACGGAAAAAGGTATAGGTTTCCCAATTGCTGGCGGTACGGGATTCGATCTCTTGCAGTTGGGCGGTGGTAAGGGGTTGGAACTGACGGGCAGTTTCCACGTTGGCTTCCAGCTGTTCTGGGCTTTCGGCCGCTACGATCGCGCTACTGACACCGGGTTGGGATAGGGTATAACCAAAGGCTTCGTGCATGCCCTTGAGAACGCCTGGTTTCAATAAGCGTCCGTAAGCAGGAACCTTCATGGCGATCGCGGCCACCCCTTGTTTTTGAGCCACGGGTAAGAGATTGTTGGTAAAAGAGCGGGGATGGTGTTTTTCGGCAGCGTTGACGGGAATCAGGGTGGCATCGAAGGGATAGCGACGCAAGGCATCGGCAATGACATCCGGTTCGTGGTGTCCGGTAATGCCGCTAAAGCGTATCAGATTTTGTTCTTGGGCTTCTTCAATAGCTTTGGCAGCGCCGTCGGAACCAAAAATGGTATCCAATTCTTCGGGGAAGGAAACGTGGTGTAGTTGCCACAGGTCGATGGTTTCCACGTTGAGTCGCTTGAGCGATCGCTCTAGTTCCCGCCAGGCCCCGTCGCGATCGCGTTTGGCGGTTTTGGTGGCAATAAAGGCTTCTTTTTGATAGGAGGGTAGGACTTTGCCCAAATATCCTTCGCTAGGTCCGTAACTGGCAGCGGTGTCGAAGTAGCGAATACCCAAATCCCAAGCTTTTTCGATAATCGCCCTGGCATCGGCTTCGTGGTTGTCCCAGGATAAAGGGGTTTTGCCGGCACCACCCAATCCTAAAATGGGCATGGTCAGACCCGTACTCCCTAGTGAACGCACGGGCATAGCAGCTGATGTGGTAGCTTTGGTTGTGGGATTATTGGCAGACATGGGTTGGTTGGAGTTGGTTCTAGCAACAAAGACCCCGCCTGTTAAGCCGGCGATCGCGAACAAAAATCTACGTCGGGCAATTTTACGACTCACGTATAACCTCCAAAGGAGAACAAGTTCAAATCAAATATAAAAATCGAACGTTCGTTGGATAGAAAAATCTGTCAAACCTTTCATTAAGGTATTCACAATTCTTTTGAAAAACGATCTTGGTAGCAACTGCGACCGAAAATTTTTAGCAACAAAAGTTCAAAATTCAGTATTTTTATCGGTACAAAATTTAATATTTATTATAGAATAACAAATAGCAGCATTCAACGTTCGTTCTTGAACCTGTATGGAGTGTAGTTGGTTTCGGAGCAAGTTTGAGTTTGGCGATCGCTATAAATTCGCCCAACCAAGTTCGTTTTACAAAAAATAAAAGTGTGAGGAATAATAGCTGCAAAAACCAACGTATGCTTAATAAAAGTCAGCGAGAGACGGTGCTGCTAGTCAGCAAATAACAGCACATTCAACAAACCAAATATGCCGGCCATGCAAGCACATACCTTTGTACTTGTACGTTCCCTCTACGCATTCTACAGCGTTCTGCCCAAACCTTACCCGATTCCCTTTTTTTTAGAAAAGTTAGCCCATAGCATGGCTCACTTTCCCCAGTGGTTCCAGGCAATCGGCTAGGGTAAACCAGACACCTTCCCCTTGAGCGTTAAAAAATCCCCCAAGCTTCGTGCCTGGGGGGTTTCCGTCTGCAGTGGATGCCGTTCGTTTTGGTTGTTTGCGTTGGCGTTCTAGGGAGCTAGTGCATGACCGCGCAACAAACTACCAACGGTTTTGGCCGTAATTTTCAACTGCACCAAAGGATTGGCAGGTACGACAGTTTTGTACAAATAGCTATCAAAGGTAAGCTTTTGTACGTCGGAGTCAGCACACATTTCCACAAAGGCTTCCCGGCTAGCATCGGAACGGTAAAATACCCGTTGGAGCAAATCCATGACTTTGTAGGTCATGCCGTATTTCTTATCCCAGCGTTGCAGGTACAGCTTCAATTCCTCTTCGGTGGGAATTCGCTGACCGCATTCCGAGATTTCAACAATGGTTTCGGCACACATGCGACCGGATTTGGCAGCGAAATAAATTCCTTCGCCAGAAGACTTGGTTACCGTTCCGGCAGCATCGCCTACCAAAGCTACGCGACCGCGAACCCGACGGGGACGAGGATGTTCGGGAATGGGGTGCGCCTCTACTTTGATGATTTGTCCGTCCACCAAGCGATGGGCTGCCCTCGACCGAATGCCGGCTTGTAGTTTTTTGATGTTGGCTTTGTTCGCCTTCATGGTGCCGGTTCCCACCGCCACGTGGTCGAATTTGGGAAAGACCCAGGCATAGAAGTCGGGAGACACATCGTTGCCCACGTACATCTCTGCCAGGTCTTTGTAGTAGTACATTTGTTCTTCAGGTAGGCGCATCCGTTCCTGGAACGCGATCGCGTAGTTGTAATCACCCGCTTCGATCGCTTTCGCTACCCGAGAATTGGCACCATCGGCACCCACGACCATATCCACCTTCAGGCTTTTGACGGTTCCCTCATTATGTCCGTTGCTGTGGTCGATATAGTGTAAGGTGTAAGGATCTCCATCGTTGTTTGGTATGTCTAATTTGTTAATGGTGCCGTTAATGACCTGGGTACCTAACTTGGCAGCACGTTCCCTCAGGAAGCTATCCAAAACTTCCCGGCGGCACATGCCAATATATTCATCTTCTTTGGGTAGGTGAATATCGACCTCAATATTGGAAGGCGAGATCATTTTCATGTTTCTCACCTTGCGGTCGATAATCTCTGGTGGTAATTCAAATTCGCCTACCATGCACAAAGGAATAGCGCCACCACAGGGTTTGGCGTGATCCAGTTTGCGCTCGAATAGGTAGGTTTCTATACCTGCTTTTGCTAGGACCTCAGCCGTCGAAGAACCGGCTGGACCTCCGCCAACAACAGCAACCCTCAGTACCAAAGTATTCTCCCAAATGCTTGCTTATACAATTCTGGAAACGTATGGTAGCACGGCTTTTTGCTTCTCTTCGTCCTAAACGCGGATTTGTGAAAAAAATGAAACACAGTTTTACATTTTGTTACATATACTGGGGTAAGATCTTATAAAAAGTTGAGAAGTATGTATTTAGCCGAGCTACCATCAAAAAATCCCCCTTTCGTACTGGAAAAGGGGAGTTACCTACGGGACTTGCCGCCGATTAAGTATTTTTGCCATTCTTGATGTTTGCCACTTTTAATGTATTTGTCTACTTCAAAATAAAGACTGCTATAAGGTTTTCGCGGCCGTTGCTGTAGCGGCATATCGGCTTCTTCTGGCGTTCGGGAGCCTTTTTTGACGTTACAGCGAACGCAGGCAGCAACAATATTCTCCCATTGTTCGCCACCGCCGCGCGATCGCGGCACCACGTGGTCTAGGGTCAAATCGTTGCCAGAATAGCCGCAATACTGACAAACATTGCCATCACGATAGAGGACATTGCGCCGGGTTAAAGGAATATCCTTATAAGGAACCCGGACATAGTATCGCAACCGAATAACGGTCGGTAACTGAAAGTCCGGGTAAATGCTTTTGCCATTGTATTCAATTTTTTCTGCTTTGCCTTTGAGTACGAGCACCACGGCCCTGCGCCAACTGGTAATATTGAGTGGTTCGTACGAGGCATTCAGTACAAGAACCTTCACCATCGATCGCTAGTTTCTATGGTACGTTTCCATTGCTAAATCTTTTCTGAATGGTAGCACAGCTATATCTTCCTCAGGGAGAGAGGAAAGTGGAGAATCCTCGTTTGGAAGGGCGGAACATGCCTTCAGCGCTATGACAAAAAAATAAAAGAACAAGGGGTCAGCGTTGCTAAGCTCCCCTCTTGTTCCATATAAAAATATTTCGATTTGAGAACCCAGACTATTCTTCTAGATGGCTGCGTAGCATCCAGGCATTTTTTTCGTGAATGCTCATGCGCTGGGTTAGCAAGTCAACAGTGGATTCGTCACCAGCTTGTTCTGCTTTCTTTATGGTTTCCCTGGCGGTGCGAATGACAGCTTCGTTGCCTTCTACCAACAGGCGAATCATATCTTCTGCTTTGGGAACGCCTTCGGTTTCGGAAATAGAAGACAGTTTGATGAATTCCGCATAGGTACCAGGTGCCGGAAATCCAAGGGAACGAATGCGTTCGGCAATTTCATCAACGGCGGTCGCCAGTTCTGTATATTCCTGTTCGAACAGCGTATGCAGGGTATTGAACATGGGACCGGTAACGTTCCAGTGGAAGTTGTGGGTTTTGAGGTATAGGGTATAGCTATCAGCTAAAACTTTGGAAAGACCTTCGGCGATCGCGCTTCGGTCTTGTTCGTTCAATCCTACGTTAATGGGGGCTTTGGTTTTTGCCATAAATTCTCCTAAATTTTTCCTAAATGTACAGACAATCGAAACCGCACATGAAATAGCTGGCTTAGGGGCCTATTTCCATCATGCCATGTGCATTTTCAAAACAGAGCGAGGAGCGCGGCGGATACGACAGCGAATGGTTTCTTTACCCAGGCGTTGGTGCGCTTCAAAACGGTGACATCCAGAAAAGCCGTAGTACTGCCCATCTACTTCTAACACGTCGATGGGTTCTTGCAGTCCCACCTCGGCAATCGATGCCATTAAAGCTTCTACTTTGGCATTATCCGTAACGCGGGGCAGGGGACGCTTGATTTGGTCGATGGGGATTTCTTCCACCCGCATGCTTGACTCCTTAGCCTTTACATTGATATTTTCATATGATTATTACTCATAATGACTTCGATTTTCAAAAAAAACAAAAATGCGATCGCATTTTCACCGCCAAAAACCTCTTCACTTCTGGTACTATAGAAAGCTGTCAGTCCGTATTGGCAAGCAATTTGGCTAGAGGGCATAGGGAGCGTTCATGGCGATTTCCAAAATTCTAAAAAAGACAGCAACCGCGATTGGAGCAGTTCCCCAAAACTGGCGAACGATAGTCGTTCGGGTTGTTTCCACTACCGTTTCTTTAGGGACTGTTGTAGCGGTTAGTTGGGTTGCAACCGCCACCCGATCGGAAGCTGCCGAAAATGTGGAATTAAAAGTGGGAATCGTGCAGCATTTCGGCCAAGAGGCCAGCGACGAACTCACCCTCAAAGCTCCCAATAACGGTCAGCTCACTTTAGAATTTAGCGGTAGCAACGGCCAGACCCAAACCCTAACCACCTCAGAAGTAACCTTGGAAATGACTACGACCTCCCTGTCCAAGCCTTTGGTGATGGAAAAGGTGGTTCTTTCCAGCCATCGTAGCTTTGAAAGCGCCGAAGAAAGTGCCAATCGCTGGCGCGATCGCGGTATTGAAGTAGAACTTGCCCACCCTAGCAATATTTGGCAAGTTTGGGCCGAACGGGACATTTACAATACGCCACTACTACGTCGCCTGCTTTTAGAAAACCTGCAAGCTAGAGGCCACGAAGTTCCCAGCCTAGCTTCCAAATCATTCCAGAAAATTAATACCCCCTCTTGGGTAGTAGGTAACTATCGCTACCACCGCCGAAATTTAGATATTAGCTCTAGCAACAATCGCATTCGCGTTATAAAAAAAGATAGCAACCGCGATCGCGGATATGTCTATCCCGGTACCATGACCCTACAACCGGACGCTTACGGTAGCTATACCCTCGTTAACCACGTACCGTTGGAATCCTATTTGCGGGGCGTGGTTCCCTACGAAATTGGCAGCCAAGCTCCCTACGAAGCCATTAAAGCACAAGCCATTATTGCCAGAACTTATGCCTTGCGGAACTTGCGCCGCTTTCAAATTGACGATTACCAACTGTGTGCGGATACCCACTGTCAGGTGTACAGGGGACTGACCGCCGCCACACCAACCACCGACCGCGCGATCGCAGCTACTCAGGGATTGGTTCTCACCTACAAAAACGAACTCATCGACGCGCTTTATTTTTCTACCAGTGGCGGTGTAACAGCACCCTATAGCGACATTTGGCCCGGTCGTGTCGAGCGCCCTTACCTACAAGCAGTGGTAGACGCCACCAGCGACGCTTGGAATTTATCCCGCCAAGATTTATCCGAGGAGGAAACCTTTCGCCGTTTTATCAATACCAAAAAAGGATTTAACGAATCGGGAAGACGTTGGTTTCGCTGGCAGAAGAAAACCTCTCTCGAAGATATGGCCGAGTTTTTGAAAAAATATCTCAAGCGCCAGAAGCAACCCAACATAGACTTTAATACCATTAAACAATTGGAAATTGCCGAGCGATCGCGCGCCGGTCGGGTATTGGAAATGAAAGTCAAAACCGATAGCGGTACCATTTCCATCCCCGCAGACGAAATTCGCAACGCATTCAATCCACCCATCAGCACCTTGTTTTATATAAAACCAGTCCGCAACCAAAAAGATGAATTGCAAGGGTATGAATTCATCGGCGGTGGTTTTGGACATGGGGTAGGGTTGAGTCAATATGGCGCTTACCATCTAGCGAAACTGGGATGGTCCAGTGCGGAAATTCTAGAATTTTACTACCCCGGAACCAAATTACAGTCTTTGAACCAGGATATTGTCTTTTGGTCGGGCAATTGACGCTGAAACGCAGTTACAAGCGTTGCAAAATGGTTCTTCCGTGGGTATCGGTTCCGCAAGTATTCAACAACCCATACATGCGAGTTAACTGCTTAACTTTCCTGGTGGGTTTGGGACTGGGTTTCCAAGGAGAAGGATTGTTGTACGCATAGTAGGCTTCTACGCCGTCAAATCCTAAGTGAAAAGCTTCCGGAACCAGAGCTTCTACAGATGTTCCGCGATATCGGGCCGGATGCGCCAAAACGGCTAATCCACCCGCTGCATGAATGGCTTCTACAACGCGCTGGGAACGATAGGCTTCCCCTGTGACTACTTTGCCTTGTTGGTAGGGTTGCATGGCCTGGTGGTCGGGATCGAAGCCGTAGCCAAGAATGTGAACTTCCGTTCCCAACAACTCAGCATTAATTTCAATTCCCGACCATAGAGTAGGCAACATCACTCCTGCTGGCCGGTTTTGCTGGTGCTGTTGCAACCAATTTTTAGCAGCTCGATACCCGCCAGTGGTATTGTGGTCGGTAATGGCAAGTCCTTGCAAACCGATATCAACAGCTTGTTGCATCACTTCGGAAGGCAACAACTGACCGTCAGAATAAACGGTGTGCATGTGGAAATTGTAGTGTAGGGGACAGCTATCTTCGTGTAGGTTTTGAAATACTGTTTTCAGAGTGGATAGGTTGGTTTGAGGATTGTTGAAAGTATTTTCTTGGGCAAACTGTGCTTCAGCAAAATGTACGTACATAGTTTTCGTCCGTGCAACGTGCTTATTTTACAAACTTGGCACTCTGGCGATTCGCTCCAATGTTTGATTTTACTCGGTACAAGCGATGTAGCAATGAGCCAGTTCTATAGAAAGGAGTATCTGTAGAAGGGAGTATAGATTTGTTACGGAAGTTTACATTTTGATAATACCCTACTTTCCCCCTAAATTGCACCTGTTTTTCAAGATTTTAGGAAAAAAGTCTCATTTGTCTTGTTAATCTCTCTCTTTATCGATATTTAGGTTTTCCCTTAAATGAAGCCACAAACACCGAGAAATCCCAAGAAGCAGGAACATGCTTGTTTGTGCTTGCCAATACCAATTTCAGTCAAAATTTCCTAAAATACTGCCCGAAACCATGTTGTACGTTTCTTTTAGCAAAAATTTGTTCCATTCGTCTGGGAACAAGCCAATTACGCCCCAATTTTGCCTGGAAATTGAGTTTGCTGTGGCTTGTGAAATTACGGTTTTGTTTGGCCAATCGGGATGTGGGAAAAGTTCTACTCTAAAAGCGATCGCAGGACTTTTGCCTCCAGATCGAGGGCGAATTGCTGTTGGTGGCAACACGCTATTTAACAGCAATTTTGGGATCGATTGGCCCCCACACCAACGTCAAATTGGCTATGTATTTCAGGAATATGCCTTATTTCCCCACCTGAATGTGGCTCAAAATATTGGATTTGCCCTCAATCGTTGGCAGAAATCGCGCCAACGCCAACGTATAGAAGAATTGGCAAAAATGTTGGAAATTGAGGACTTATTAAATTTACCTATACAAAAACTTTCTGGAGGACAAGCCCAACGAGTTGCGATCGCTAGAGCTTTGGCTGCTTATCCACGCATGTTGCTGCTAGACGAACCTTTCAGCGCCCTCAATGACGAACTGCGATCCTCTTTGCGCAAACAGTTAAAAAATATACAAAGAGAATGCCAAATTCCTGTTATTTTAGTTACTCATTCTAAAGCCGAAGCTATGGAAATTGGCGACTCTTTAATTGTTTTATCTCAAGGAAAAGTTGTTGCTCGCGGCCACCCCACCAATTTATTAGACAATCGTTCTTACGATTTAATTCCCAATTTTGGTTGGGAATGAGGGTCATGGGAGCATCGGAGCTTCAGAACATCGGGGCATCGGGGTTCGGAGAAAACAGTTCATTTGCATTTCTATCTCCCAAGCTCCCAAGCTCCCAAGCTCCCAAGCTCCAAGCTCATTCTTGACTATTGCGAAACTGGGAGGCTAGTTGCAACAAGCGGGACCAACGTTTTTGTACCTGTTTGGGGGTGCATTTTAGAGTTTCGGCAATTTCGCGATCGCTGGAATTTTGGGACTTGAGCTGGATGAATTGGCGATCGCTGGGGGAAAGTTGCGACAAAAACGCTTTCCACTGGCTGGCTGACATGCCCAAATTTTGTTCTAAATCGGCACCTAGCCATTGGTGAACCAGTTTCCAGTTGGAGGAACGGGCAAATTTTTCTACATGATATTTAAACCGTTGCTGTAAATAATCGCGTTTGCGAGGGGAAAGGTTTAGAATTTCATCAATTTCCGAAGCCGGTAAATCTTGCAATTTCAAAGCCAAATAATCGACACAATCATGTTGTCCTTGAGATTGTAAGTATTCCACCAACGCCTGAATGACGCGATCGCGCAGCACACCTTCCGCTGGATCCTTAGCTTCTGCTACCATGGCGGCGCGTACTTGCTGCATAGCACTGGAACGGCTTTGTGCTTCTTCTTCCTCGTCTTTAGAAGATTCCCCAGCTAGTTCCATATCCAACGTTGTTTCTGGGGGTTGGCCTTGAGCAAACTCTTGAGCGCGTAGCAAAATCAACTGCTGGCTGCGGCGACCCGGCAAACCAATGCGGCGTTTGGCATACTGTTCTGTAAAACTCATGTATTCTGCCAGAGCCAATCGCGTGCGAGGGGTATAGTCCTCTGGCATTTCGTGTTCCCTGCGGAAAGCACGAAGGGATTCGATGTAGAAACCTTGCAGGAAATCTTCAATTAAATTGCAGCGACCTTGAAAGCCCAAATTGGACTTCAAAGGAGCAATATGGCGGTATACAATTGCACTGAGGTGACTGTGCAGTTCCGAACGACCGGTTACCGAGCCTAAGTTATAGTAGCTCAAGCATTTTTGCAAGCGGTGGCGTGCTAGCTTCAGCTGCCAAGCATAGATTTCGCCGGATTTTTGAATGCGATCGCTGTGTCGGCAAATTCGCTCTACTTCCCTAGCAATCCGAATGGCCAGTTCTCGAATTTGTCTGTGCGAGGCTTTGGTTGATGCTTGCAATTGGTGAATTAAGGTTTTAGCAAGCTCTGGGTTTTCGACCCCGGGAAATTCTGTCGATTCCGAACTCGAATTACCTTGAGGTGTTGCTGGTTCTGTTTGGTAGTGGGAAG
>CAYZHY010000036.1:18343-33844 GCA_964477525.1 uncultured Geitlerinema sp.
GATTCCGAACTCGAATTACCTTGAGGTGTTGCTGGTTCTGTTTGGTAGTGGGAAGTGGCTGCTTGGTTTTGCTCGGTGTGAGTGTTGGAGGCAAAATTTTGGTTGTAGTTGCGATCTTGAGCTAGTTTAACGTTCATAATTAGCGATCGGGTGATGACCCACGATGAGTAGACTGCATAACAGTTGGAATTCGTTTTTAGGAACACTCAAAACCAGTTAGTTAGTATTTGATTCCGGCTGTTCCGTTGACTATCCATCTGTCTTTACTTTGAATCTATCGAGCCAAGATGGGCAGTGGTAGCTAGAAGTTGCCACTATCTCTACTGTTTGATGCCCTAGGTTGACACTTACAAAACAGGTTCTAGGTATGGCTCTGGTACCATGGGTTGCCGTTCGATCTCCCTCCCGAGGTCAAAACCACCGTGACACAAGGATTTTGACTGCTAGACGCTGCTTATCCAATCTAACGCCACCGAAAATTGGAAAATGGAACCCCTATGGACAGTTGGCTAACTGGTTCTGTTGGGAATATGACAGTTAGAATGCTGTCCACCCAATTCAAATGCCATTAAGATATGTACTGGCAAAATAGTGGCTTGTGCTGAAGACATGCCAGTTGGCCAGTTCTGTTCCTATCCAGCTTCCAGGTCTTTAAATAGAGTTAGGGCACTTCAAAACTTTACAAACCATAGCGATTGGTTCCGGAAAATCTACACTTTCTAGCGTTTTCATCAAACTTGCGAATGGCTGCCAGACGGTCAGAGCGAATGCCGTTCGCCTCTACATATTCCAACTGTTGAAGCACCCTTGATAATTTCAGGAGCGACCTCCCGTGGTTGTTACCACCAAAAAAATATGTGTTTTCTTAAACCGGATTATCAAGAAAACGCATATCGGTATGTTTGTGTTTTTTCAAATCGAACGTTAATGGTGCATGTTGAAGTTGCCAAAGAGCGAACGCCGCGACACAAACATTGTTTATAAATAAAAGAAAAAAATTGAACCTATTGTTAAGCGATCGCCAATAAAAATGACTTTTCCCATTGCTTATATTTTAAATTTTTATTGGATTTGTATATAAATTGGTAGGGGCAAACGGTGTTCCCTGAGCTAGCCAAAGAGCGATCGCCCCTACATGTAGGTTCAACTTTCACATTTAATTTGAAATTTTTAGAGTTTTGACCTTCTAGAGTTAAATTTAATAGCTCATCTGCGACACCAAATCGTCAGCAACTTCCCATCCCAACCCTTTACGTACGATTTCAACTTTCTCGCCAGTTAGATCGATAATGGTAGACACCTGGGTTTGGTTTTCCTGTTCGTTGTCCACAATCAGGTCTACAAATTTGTCTAATTCGTCGAACAAATCCATTCGCTGCAAAAAAGGAATATCGTGGTGTTTGGTAAACTCAGGCGGCAAGGGATGGGCAGACGTGGAAATAATGGGACTCCCCAAAGTCTTTAATAGGGCCTGAGAGACATTGTGGTCGGGAATGCGAATCCCAGTGGTTTTGCGCTTCGGGTTCATAACCAATTTCGGAACTTGTTTGGTCGCAGGCAATAAAAAGGTATAAGGGCCAGGAACCAAATTTCGCAAGATTCGATAGGAAGTATCGGAGACTTGAGCGTAGGCAGCTGTGTTAGAAATAGAACCACAAAGAAACGTCAATGGTTTTTCGTTGGACAGTCGTTTGATTTGTCTAACTCTTTCCACAGCAGATTTGACGTTCATATCGCAGCCAATGGCATAGACAGTATCGGTGGGATAGAGCATCACGGCCCCATCACGCAATTCGTTGACAATGCGATCGATTGTATAAGCTTGAGGAGTTTCCGGATGAACCGTATATTTGGTAGCCATGGAATGCTAACCTCCAGTCAAAATCAAAAATATCTATAGCAATCCTAATTGAAGGTGAGGGAAAGAGTGAAAAGAAGGGCATGGGAGAATGGGAGCATGGGGGCATGGGAGAAAACCATCGATCGTACTTTTCTATCCCCTACGCTCGGTAAGCTCGGTAAGCCCTATCCGCAACCCAATTCATCTTGCTATATTGATGTTTGCTAGCGATCGCGAAAAGATATGCCGAAAATTGCTTATTTAGATTGTCCTACTGGCATTGCTGGCGATATGTGCTTGGGGGCCTTGGTGGATGCTGGGGTTCCTTTGAGCTACTTGAAACAGCAATTAGAACGATTGGGAATGTCGGATGAGTACGAGTTAAGAGCGGAAACCGTTCGCCATCAGGGGCAACAAGGCACCAAAGTTCGTGTGGATTTATCGTCTGAAACCACCCACGAACATCCACCCCACCGTCATTTACCGCAAATCGAGCATATTATCCAACAAGCTCAGTTGCCCGTGAGGGTACAGAATTGGAGTTTGGCGGTATTTCGTCGTTTGGCTGAGGCGGAAGCGGCGGTTCACGGTGTGGATGTGGAAACGGTCCATTTTCACGAAGTGGGGGCAACGGATGCCATTGTCGATATTGTTGGTACTTGTTTGGGATTGGATTGGCTGCAAGTACAGGATTTGTATTGTTCGGCACTGCCTGTGGGGGGTGGTACGGTCAAAGCATCTCATGGTATGCTACCCGTTCCCGTACCAGCGGTGTTGAAATTGTGGGAAATGCGACAAGTTCCCACTTATAGCAATGGTATAGAAAAAGAATTGGTCACGCCTACAGGAGCTGCGATCGCTACCACTCTAGCTACCGATTTTGGTTCTCCGCCGGCCATGAGCCTCCAAAAAGTTGCTTGGGGAGCTGGTTCCCGGCAATTATCGATGCCCAATATGCTGCGGCTGTGGTTGGGAGAAACGACGGCATCTGGCGAAACCACGGAAACGATTGCGGTTTTACAAACGCAAATTGACGATTTATCCCCCCAAGCCATTGGGTATGTTTTTGAACCTTTATTTGCTGCTGGGGCTTTGGATGTTTTTACCCAAGCCATCGGTATGAAAAAATCTCGCCCTGGGATTTTGCTAACCGTCATTTGCTCTCCAGATGCCCAAAGTTGTTGCGAGAAAATTATTTTTCGGGAAACCACGACCTTGGGAATTCGTTTCTCCATCCAACAACGCTCGGTCTTACAGCGGCAACTTGAAACCGTTACCACCCGTTGGGGGCAAGTACGGGTTAAAGTAGCTAAAGACCACCATGGCGAAATTTTCAACGTACAACCAGAGTACGAAGATTGCGCCCAAATTGCGCGATCGCAAAATCTTGCCTGGTATTGGGTATATCAAGCGGCAATGCAGGTGTGGGGAGAACAGGGGAAAGAGTAGTTTTGCTATGCGCGATATGCTCGGTACGCCCCCATGCTTCCCAGTTTCTACATAATTTTCATCAAAAAGATGCTTTTTAAGATGCGCCGATTCTGGCAATATATTCGTACTGTCCTCAAGGTAATATTTCGCCATCCCATTACCGGTACTACGATTGTGCCGGTTCTTCCCGATGGGCGTTTGGTTTTGATTCAGCGTCGCGATACGGGAGAATGGGGATTGCCAGGGGGAATTATCGATTGGGGCGAATCGATTGCTGTTGCTGCTGAGCGGGAGTTACAGGAAGAAACGGGTCTAAATTTGGTAAAAGTTCGCCGTTTGGTGGGGGTTTACTCTGCCCCCGACCGCGATCCGCGACTTCATTCTATTTGCGTGGTGGTAGAAGCTGAGGTGAATGGGAATATGAAGGTTGGGGATACCCTGGAAATTCAAGATGTACGAGCCTTTTCTTTAGATTCTCTTCCCCAAAGCAATTTATGCCACGACCACGCACAGCAGTTACAAGATTATTTAAAAGGCCAAACCACTTTGGCGTAATCTATGGTAAATACAGCGATCGCGCTTTCAAAAAGTAAAGAGTCGTTGGCAACTGGAAAAACTGCATGCAAGCTGTACGGTATTCTCGAATTCAACTTTCTCAGGGGCAAATTTTTTGGCGCGAAATTGGTGAAAACGACCAACCAACGGTGGTTTTTTTACACGGAAGTTGGCAAGATAGCAGTCAGTGGCTGTCAGCGTTGGAAAAATTAGGGGAACGATATCACTGTTTGGCACCGGATTTATTGGGATTTGGCGATTCCGAACGTCCCAACATTCACTACTGCATCGATTTGGAAGTACGGTGTCTGGCGGAATATTTACAAAGTCTCAATGCGGAAAATATCTATTTGGTCGGTCAATCTCTCGGTGCTTGGATTGGGGCTACCTATGCCTTACAAAATCCCCACAAGGTTCGAGGATTGGTGCTTTGGCAGCCGGTTGGTGCGGATTTGCAGCTGTTAAAGCAAGGAATCGAGCGCCATGTTTTTCGCAAGCATATCAAACTTTGGTTGTTAAGAGCGATCGCTCCTTTTGCACGCTTGCTGAAGCGCTACGGCCTTATTAAGGAACTTCGACGCTTAAAACACGAACTGACAGAGTTCCGCGTTCCCCGCATGTTACTTTACCAGCGGCGTTCGGCGGAATTGCAAGCAGAACTGTTGGCATCTAGTTTGGGCAATCTGCAAATGCCGGTTTTAATTTTATACAACGATGGCGACCCCTCCCACATTCAAGCCCAAAGTCGTGCCTATGCTGACAATATTCCCCATGCCAAAACGCAAATTGTGCCTTCGGGAAGTAGCTTGGGTACCGAATCCGACCCCAACCTGGTTTTGGTACATATAGACAAGTTTATATCTAAGAATTAGTGGGAGGTTCGCCGTTTTGATGTATGTATTTTGTACGAACAACTAAATATTTTATTGCAGCTTAGATGTTTGAGGTAAAGAATCTCAACGAAACCTTCCCCTTGTTTCAGGAGAATCCATCTCCTGTATGTATGCTTTTAAAATACACCAATTGACAGTTTGTGTCAAGCTCTTGAGCAGAGGCAGAGATTTGCAGAACTCTACCCCTGATTTTTCCTGCTGGTCAGGGAAATCGTGGCTTTAGTAATGCTTGCCAGACTTGCGGGTATGAACGGCGGTAATGCCTTCGCTATCCAAGACTTCTCCACTGTCAACCACAGCATATACCAACCAGTGGTCGCCGCATTCCATGCGTTGTTCGACGGTACATTCCAAATAAGCCAGTGCGTCTAAAATAATAGCACAACCATTATTGGCCGTATCTATGTTCAACTTGCTCAAACGGTCTTCTGAAGGAGCAAAGTTTTTCATAAAATGGCGCCTAACTTGTTTTCCTTCGGCAAGAATATTTAAAACAAACTTATCTCCTTGGTACATCAGTTCTTCAATGGCCCGTTCTTTGGCAACGGCGACAGTAATCCCCGGTGGTGTAAATGTCGCTTGGGAAACCCAAGAAGCAAGCATGGCGCTGCTCATTTCTCCCCGCTTGGCAGTAACAACGCATAAGGAACCCACAATCCGACCCACAGCTTGGGAAGTACGATCGGCAAGAGTTCCCTTTTGCATGCGCGGAGAGCGCTGTTTTTGCGATTTTTTCAAAGTTTGGGCAAAATCGGTCCCCAATTCGCTGCTGTATTGCAGGGTACTGTCGGTGGGTTTGAATTTCACCCGCAAGGGCTCAAATCCCATGCGGAATCCTGTATCTTTGAGTTTGCGTTCTACATAGTCGATGGCTTCGCCACTCCAGCCGTAGGAACCAAAAACACCAGCCACCTTATTTTTAGAAGCATTTGCTAGGATGATGCCTAAAGCTGTTTGAATTTGAGTGGGTGCGTGTCCCCCTAACGTGGGGGTACCGATGATGAATCCGGCACATTGAGCGATCGCGGCTTCGATTTCGTTGGTTTCGGCAAATTCGCAGTTAATTAAATGAACTTGTACGCCACCCTTCGCCAAACCTTTCGCCATGGCATGGGTGATTTCCGCCGTATTGCCGTAAGCGGAAGCATACAACAAAACCACAGATAGGTTCCGATCGGTCTTTTTCTGCACCCACCGGCGGTAGGATTGAGTTAACTCCTGCAAGCCATCGCGGACCATGGGACCGTGGGCTGGCGCATAAAAGTCAATGGAAAACTTAGCTATTTTTCCCAAAGCTGATTCCACCTGACGCGCCCCGCCAATGTGGACGCAGTCAAAATAGAACCGGCGATCGCCTTTATAGGCATTCCAGCCTTCATCAAAAATTTGGTCCCCGCAAACATGCGCCCCAAAAAATTTATCGCTAAACAAAATATGAGTTTGGCAATCGTAGGTTAGCAGTTCGTCGGGATATCGCGGTGTCGGCGTGGGGAGGAGTTGCAATTGGTGACCTTTCCCCAAATCCAAAGTGTCTTCGTTGCGGATGGTCCGAACTTGCAGTTCTCGTTCCGGAAATGCCTGTTGCAGCAGCATTTTCGCCGGATTGGAAGCAACGATGGTAATATTGGGCACCCTATCCAGCAGCTGACCGATGGTGGCAGCGCGGTTGGGGTTGACGTGACCTAAAATCAGATAGTCCAATTGATTTAGGTCCCCCCGTTCCGTTAGTTTTTCCAGGTAAATTTGGGTAAACGATTGACCAGGGGGATCGATGAGGGCTGTTTTATCCCCTTGAATGAGATAAGAATTGGCAGTGGTGCCCTTTTGTAGGGAATATTCTACTTCAAATTTCAGGCGATCCCAAGTTCGCGATCGCCAAACCCACGTATCTGCCGCTATCGACATAATTTGTACGTCTTTTGGTTTGGCGGGTTGGGGTTTGTTGTCAACGGTAGCTGTTGTCATAAATAATTTTCCGTTCTCCTAATGGTTTTGGTACGAACCAATCCCAAATCCAAAATATAGAGAATGCCTAGCTTACAGTGGATTTGGGATAGCATCTAACAACGATCTTTAGTAGTAGCTGCCTACCTTGCGATGGTGAATGGCTGGCATACCGTCAGGATTGGATACGCGACCAGCGGTGACCTGGCTGTAGGTAATCCAGTGGTCGGAACATTCCATCCGGCTGACTACCTCACATTCTAGATAGGCAAGGGCATCTGAAAGAATGGGAGAACCGTTTTCGGCTTGGGTGGTTTTGACACCGGCAAATCGGTCGGCACCAGGGGGAAAGCGTTTGAGAAAATGCCGCATCAGGTGCTGGTAGTTGCCTTCTTCCAAGACGTTGAGGACGAAGCGATCGCCCACTTGCATCAGGGATTCGATGGCGCGGTCTTTGGCAACAGCAATACTAATCCCTAACGGTTCAAAACTGGCTTGGGCAACCCAGGATGCAAGCATGGCACTGGAAACATTATCTTTGGTGGCGGTAATAATATACAATCCACCGCTGATGCGTCCCAGAGCTTTGTTGAGATTGCTATCAATGGCTTTCCGGGATTTGATGGTGCGATCGCCATTTAATTTCTGTCCCAAGTCAGTACCGGCTTCCTCGCAAAGCTTGTAAGTTCTTTCATTGGGTGCTTCCGATAGCAAAATGCGTGGAAATCCTTCCGTTAGACCTAATTCTTCCAACTTGCTTTGCAGGGGATAAACGGAAACATCGCGATCGCCGCTGGGTTCAAACAAGCCAAACAGTTGTTTGTCGGTAACGGTTGCTAAAATCGTATTAATGGCAGCGCTGGCATTTTCCGAACCGTTCCCAGATTCTGGTGGCGCACCAATAACAATCCCTTTGGATTGACCGACCAGTTCGCGGACTTCCTGGAGATCGGCATGGCGCAAATCGACTGTTTCTACAGCGACTTCGGTTTTGCCGATGCCGTTTGCCAATGCTTGTACGATGCGATCGCTATATCCGTAATCAGCGGGATAAAAAATTGCTACTGAAGTTTGGGCTTTGGTTTTGGATTGACTCCAGCGACGGTAGCGACCGGTCAGTTCGCTGATATTGTAATGCAACAAAGGACCATGACCGGTGGCAATGGTAGCAATATCGCCCAATTTATCCATCCGTTTCATGGCAGAAAGGACAGAACGGGCGTTCGGACCCATGAGACAATCGTAGTAGAAGCGAAAATCGGCTTCGATTTCGGCTAAATTTTCGTCGTACAAACGATCGGAACAGTAATGCATGCCAAAGGCATCGCAGGTATATAGAATTTGGGTTTTGCGATCGTAGGAGAAAATGGTATCCGGCCAGTGTAAATTGGGAGCATTTACAAATTCTAAGATGTGACCGTTGCCCAAATCCAAGCGATCGCCATTTTTAACAACTTTTTTATTAAACGGACGGTGGACGAAATTTTCTAAAAATTGAATGGCTACCTTGGCGGCAACTACTGTAATTTGAGGTGCAATTTCTAATAAATCGGCAACCAAACCACTGTGGTCGGGTTCGGTATGGCTAACTATTAAATAGTCGAGTTCCTTGGGATCGATAACCCCAGTTAGGCTTTGTTGGTACAACTCGCGGAATTTTTCATGGGAGGTATCCACCAACGCCGTGCTTTCACCGCGAATTAAAAAGGAATTGTAGGTGGTGCCATTTTGCAGGCCAAATTCAATGTCAAAGCGATCGCGATCCCAATCCAAACACCGGAAAGCAGTGGTGTTTTCGGCAATTTCTTGGGTTTGCATGGTCAGGCGCGACGGTGCTTGTTGTGTGGTTGCTACCATACAGTAGCCTCCTTATGCCTTTTCTATGATTTGGTTTCTAGTGTAAATGCCAACTTAATATTTAGCAATCTTTTATCGTAACCTTCTTCGTTTAAAATTTTTTATATATAACTTTGCGGGTTGCTATAGCGATGGGATGGAAACTAGCAAAAATGTCCGCAAACTTTCTATAATTGGCGTTTCCAATAGCAAGTTAAGAATAAAATGGTATGCTAATTACCATGGCATTCCCTGGAAGCAAACACAAGCTGGCGGTGCTTTTATATTGTTTTATGGTTATTAAATAATAAAAAGGTTTCTACTCAATAGCGTTCCCTATGCCTAAAAATCAAGGAGCAAGAGGTTGATAGTAAGAATTTATCGTTCCTGTTGCTCTTTTCGTTCGAGAAATTGCGATCGCAAAGGAAGTTCAACAATAAATTCCGAACCTTTCCCAGATTCGCTGTTGCAGTAAATTTTACCGCCATGACCTTGTACCACAACTTGGTAGCAAGTAGACAATCCCAATCCAGTTCCTTTTCCTACTGGTTTGTTCGTGAAGAAAGGATCGAAAATTTTATTTTGAGTACCGGCATCAATACCAATACCATTATCTTGAATGGCTACCCCAATCCAATCATCATCGATCGCCCAACTGCGAATGGTAATTTCCCCTGGCACTTCTTTGGCGACAATAGCATCAAACGCATTGTTCAACAAGTTGTAAAAAACTTGATTTAAATGGCTGGGAAAACACCGAATCCGGGGAAGTTTGCTGTAATTTTTTTGAATTTGAATGCTCGGTCCATTTCGATGGTGAAGGACCGCCAAACTGCTTTCTATGGCTTCGTGAATATCAATGGTTTTGACTTGAGCTTCATCGAGACGGGAAAACGTACGCAAAGCATTAATAATCGAACTAATGCGTTCTGCCCCTTGTTTCATCGATTCTAACAACCTGGGGAAATCATCTTGTAAATATTCCAGTTCGATATCTTCGTAAATTTCTGCAACTTGGTCTTTCGCTTCTGGAATGTCAGCGCAGCTTTTCAAAGCCTGAATGATGATATTGGCGTATTCTTGTGCGTAGGGGATATTGGCATGAATAAAATTATTAGCGTTGTTAATTTCGTGGGAGATTCCCGCTACCATCTCTCCCAAGCTAGATAATTTCTCGTTTTGAATTAACTGGTTTTGGGTACTGCGCAATTCTTGTAGCGTTTTTTCTAGTTTTTGGGCTTGTTCTTGAGACTGTTTTGCAGTAGCTTGTAGTTGTTGGAACAGTTCGGCTTGGTTAATTGCGATCGCGATTTGTTCTCCCAACTGCGTGAGAATATTTACTTCATAGCTACGCCAGGTACGGGGTTGACTGCATTCATGAGCAATGAGCAATCCCCACAAATTTTTCCCCATCACAATGGGTACAATTAAATTGGCTTTGACTTGCAATCTTTCCAAAAACCGGACGTGACAATCATCCAATCCAGCATTGCGAATGTTATTAATTGCGCGAACGCGACCGTTTTGATATAAATAGGCATATTTCTCGGAAAAGCAGTCGTCAGTTCCCATATCCCCCAATACCGAATCCCAGGGTTCGGTAATGTCTTCTACCACCACCGAACCATTCCAATTTTCGCCAAACTGGTAGACAACAACGCGGTCGGTATTGAGTAGCTGGCGTACACCTTCTACAGTGGTTTGTAAAATGGTTTCTAAATCCAGACTGCTGCGAATTTGGTTGGTAATCAAGCGCACCAGGGATTCGCTTTTTGCCTGACGCTGGGTTTCTTCGTACAGTTGAGCTTGATTGATGGCAATTGAAAGGCTGGAAGCCACTTCCGCCAGCAGTTCCTTTTCCCATTGCTGCCATTGGCGCGTGCGATCGCATTGATGCAAACCGATGATACCATTAACTTGTTCCTGGTAACGGGTAGCTACTGCCAGCATGGATTGAATCTTCAGCGTTTTGATGGTAGCGAGAGCTTGCTGGCTTAATCCCGGATATTCTTGCATCCGTTCCACAGCTAGGGGAGATTCTTGTTGCATCAACGTTTGCAGGTGGGGATTGCCAGTTTCGGGAATTTTAAAAGCTAGCTGGCTGGGATATTCTGGTTTGCAGTATTCGCCTTTGGTAACAAACGTATCTTCCTCGGAGTCTTTTACCAACACCACAACGCGATCGCACTTGATAATTTTTCCCAACATTTCGCAAGTAGAGTTGAGAACTTCTTGCAGATCGAGGGTACGGTGAATTTGGTAATTGATAGAATTGAGCAACCGCAGCAATTTGACCTGCTGGTGTAATTCCCAATTGGATACGCTGTCTGGTTCCGGTTGTTGGGTAAACCAATGGCTGGCTTGGGATTCCGGATAATTTGCCGGTACATTCAATTCGCTTTGGGTTTTGCTGTCTGAACTCATTACTGAATCCGCTTTTGATGGTTTTAACTGCGGCAAAGGGCAAGAGGCGGGATAGAAATCCGGCCACATGGATGGCGCTCAAAGTTTTAGGAACGAAAGGGTTGACAGTAGATAGGAAGATGCACTTTTATAGATTTCGTGTCCGTATATGAAACTCTGGGAACGAGTCTATATAAAAAGAACTTACTATCTATATATTTTAGCTTTCTTTACTTCGTAGCGCCGCAACGGTACTTACGACAAAGGTTCAGAAAACCACTACCAAGGCTTGCCAACCCGACAATTCCTTTCAGCACAACCAAACCAAATAGCATCTTGCTGCCCCCTACATTCAAAGTACCTCAAAATGCCCGCTTGCTCCCCTTCTTTTGCTAATACTGGTTCCGGTTCGCTCTCACCTGTCGGTTGGTTGGGGGTTGCTATTGGTAACTCCTACCTTCATTGGGGATGGTTCGATCCGGAATTGGCTTTTACCTGGAATACTTCCCACTTATCCTGCTCGCAAGTAGAACAGTTGCTCGAAAGCTGCTTTGATTTTCGTCAGCTAGGAATTGAGAAAGTTACAGATACACGTAGGGAAGCTTTTGAAAAAAAATCCCAACAAGAAAAGCTTCCTCAATTGGAGTTTCAACAAGTTTGGCAGACGGTGGTAGCTTCCACTTCCCAGCCGCTACCTCTATGGATTGCTTCTGTGGTTCCCAGTCAAACCAAGTTGTGGCAACAATACATCGGTACGCACGTTTTGACCCTTGCCGACATTCCCCTTTCCCAAAGCTATGCTACCCTAGGACTCGATCGCGCTCTAGCTGCTTGGGGAGCGTGGCATCTTTACAAATCGGCAGTCCTTGTCATTGATGCTGGCACGGCTCTCACCTTAACAGGCGTTTCCAATCAAGGTACTTTCTCAGGTGGTGCTATTTTACCAGGTTTGGGGCTACAAGTACAAGCTCTCACCCAAAAAACCGCTTCGCTGCCCTCGATTTCAACCGATTTTGTACAATGGGCGCCGCCACGTTGGGGAACCAATACCAACGATGCTATCCGCAGCGGCATTTTTTACACCACAGTAGCTGGCGTTAAAGATTTCATTCAGGCTTGGTGGCAAGATTTTCCTCGAAGTCATGTTGTGGTTACTGGCGGCGATGGGAATCTTATCGATTCGGAATTACGGAAAAGTTTTCCCCAAAAAGCCAATACCCTTCACTACTTACCTCACTTGGTTTTACAAGCCTTGGGATGGTTGGTCAAGTTATATTGATAACTACTCTTAATGATACCATCTTTTACTTCAATTTCCCTGAAAAAAGGGGTTGCTATAGAGCGTTTTTTTATGAAATTGTGAATGATTCCAGAGGTTAGGGCAAAGCCTTCGACTAGCTGAGATAAACCGTTTGCCCCTACATGTTTCAACTGTTTGCGTTCGATCTGAAATTGCTATAGTCTCTATCGCAGCAATCGATCGAAATGGTATTAGGGCGTATCTTGTAAAATGATTTTGCGGATTAAACTGTTTTTGTTGTTTTCTTTTCGCAAGGCCATTCGTTCTAGAAATATGTTCCAAGCTTCCTTAGAGAAAACTGCTGGTACCATCAACTGCAACCCTTCACGAAATTTTTTTTGCTTGAAAGCTACAAATCCCCAATGGATTCGCAAGTAATCTTCGACAGAAGACAGTTTGGGCGTACTATCTTTATAGGTACTATCTATTAGTTGGTAAATGCGGCGCTTGATAAAAATATTTGTGTTTAAGCGTTTTTCAAAGGAAAATTTTTGATTGCTTCCTCCAGACCAAACTGTGCGATATGCCAGACATCGATTGATAAAAATAGCGTCGCCAAATTGGGCAATTTTTATCCAAGAATCAATATCGTCGCAGTTACCATCCAAGTTGGAATCCCATCCTCCTGTTTTTAGAAAAGCGTCTTTTTGAAAGAGAACTTGTACGGGGGTTCCAAAAGGTACTTGTTCCAATAACATACCGTAGTGAATATCGGCTTGGGGAATATAAAATACTTGACCAGGTCCTACTTTAGAAGTGCGATCGCATTCTATTTCATTTTCGTCCACTTGAGCTGCTTGACAGGAGCAAATTACGGCTTCTGGTCGCAATGCGATCGCGTTTTGCATTTCTTCTAAAAATTCTGGATGCAAGTAATCATCATCATCAAGAGGTTTGATCCAATCTCCTGTAGCGGCAGCTACCCCAGCATTAAGCGTTGCGGCATGACCTTGATTGGTAGAATTGCGATGGTATACAATATTGTCCGATGCTAAACTTCGTACGTATGCTTCGGTACCATCAGTAGAACAATCATCCGCTACAATAATTTCACAGGGAATGGTTTGCGATCGCGCCGAATCGATGGCTCTACGCAAAAAGTTCAAGCGGTTGTAGGTGGTAATGACGATACTAAATTTCATATTTGCCTATTTATAGGGAAAAAACCCTTGATTCCTACAGGTTTTTTTCATTTTGGACCAACATTCCATTCACATTCAATTTGAAATTGCTAGATTGTAATTTTCATGAAAATTGTATGCGTTTTGAGGTGTTTTCTTTTATAGGTTTTCTACATTTGATTTGAAAACGATGCGCTAACGGTTTTGTAGGAATTGAACATCAATACATCAGCCACATCAAGGATATAGCAATTGCAAATCAAACGCGAACATGGAAACGCCATGTAGTGGCCAATCATGTTAGCCTTAATTTCGGGAAGCATTCACAATTTGAGTGAAAACGCTAGAGTAGCTATTGTTTGACAAGCAGCAAAGATGGCTACATTCTCTGTATACAAATTTAGCATAGCTCATCTAGTAAAAATTGTCTTACTCGTTCATATTGCGATAGGTAGCAACCGCTGAGGGAGATATGCGGTTGAGATAGCGGAAAATCCAATATTTAAATACAGTATCGAGAATCACTGGGAAGGTGGCGATAAACAGAAAGATAAAATCGCGATTTTCCGGTAACCCCAAATGGCGGGAAATCCCTTCTAAAATCACTTCCCAACCATGGGGAGAGTGGAATCCCACAAACATATCGGTAAATAGAATAATGATAAAGGCTTTGGCGCTATCGCTCAATCCATATACCAAATTATCCATAAACGATTTTAAAACGGCAATTTCCCGTTTGCTTCTAAATAAAACCACACCAAAGGCAGCAAAAGCACATAAATCGGCAAAAATATTTTTAATCGCATTTGAACTTTCGCGGCGGTAGTCCTCTTCAATTTCGTGGGCTTTTTCGCGAACTTTTTCCTCAATTTCGTGTTCGTTTAAAGGGGGTGCTTGACCAATTAAAGATTCAAATTTGAGTCTTTCTTCATATCTTTGCAACTCCATGTAAGCTTCTTCTTCCATATCTAAATTGAGGAAAACTTGTGTATCGCTGCGAATCTCCTCAACAATTGGACCAATTACAAAAGTTTTGGCTACTTGATGGGTGAGTAGCGGAATTAAAATGAGCAGGATAAGAAATTTTAAGGAAATAATGGTTTTGGTTTTGGAACTGCGGAAATTTTCAATGACTTCCTCTTCAGCTTCCGGGTCTAGTTCCCGTTTGATGCGATCGATCGTTCGCAAAATCGAACGGGGCATGAAACTCGTTCGATCGGATATAGACCCTTTTCTACTTTTGCTACTTCGATCTTTAGCAGTACTAGATGGCGATTTTTCTGTGGCGTTTTTGTTTTTAGATTTGCGGCGATTCTTGGCAGAGTCTTTTGGGGAAGCAACTGGTAAACTTTCTTCAGAAACTTGGCTTTCTTTTTGATAATTATTATCTTTGTTTTTTTGTTTTTTTGGACTAGCAATATTTATAGATAATTTGTTTTTTCGATCGGTTTGAACTTCGTTTTCGGTTTCTTCTTCAGGTTTGGCTTCTTGCTCGCTAGAACCAGATTTAGATTTGCGTTTGTAGGTGTCAATAATTTCATCAATAAAATTGAGTTTTTCTAGGATAACTTCCGATGGATCCCGATACGTAGAGGTGAAGCGACTTTCTGGTTCGGAAGTATCGCTAGTTCCCGGTAAAGCAGCCGGTTCCATATCGATGGTTTCCGTTTGAGAAGCATCTGAGAAAGAGAATCGCTGTTTGTCAAACAAAGAAACAACACTACGGCTGCTGCGAAATTCTCGCAAACGTACTTTAGCAGTTCTTAGATTTCTTTGAAGTTCGGATTTAAAATAAGCAAAAGTCTGTTCCCCGTGACTGGCATTTTCCGGGTCTATTTTTTTACCATTGAAATATTTTTCTTCTATTTTTCTAATATTGCAAGCTGCTATATAAGCGTCTTCAAGTGCCCTGTCTGGGGTTTCTAAAAACCAATTTCGAGCGCGTTTGAACCAGTTATTAGATTTGGTAGAATCTGATTTTTTAGCTGTCATGGAATCAACAGTAAAGAAATAAAATACGAAAAGTGAATTTATGCTGCTATTGAACTAGTACCAGCGAGTCATGTTACGCTATATGATAGCGATCGGCCAAGTGGTTTGCCATTAGATGCCTATTTCAAAAATAGCTAAATCGCTAAATGGAAATTAGGAAGAACTTGTACCTAGGTAAAAATTCGA
>CAYZHY010000037.1:0-1805 GCA_964477525.1 uncultured Geitlerinema sp.
TGCAAGCTAGACGCGATCGCGAGTTGGCTGGCCGTGGGTTCCAAAAACGGCAACACATCGCCATCAAACGCCTCCGCCGCTGGTGCTTTTAGTTCCGGAACCAACGTACTGGCAAGGGTAATTTCCAATCCCCCCTTTGAGGGCACCACATCCTCGCTCACATTCACCGGAATCGTGGCGCGATCGCGGGTTTGACCGGTTTGTACCACACTTTCGCTCACTTGCAGGGGTTCCACCGGCAGGGAGACTTCCCAAGCATCGCTGGCACCCCGTTGCAACTGAGTGGTAAAGCGTACTTGACCCTCGGCTTGCGGTGAGCGAAGTCGAACCGCAGCCGCGCTATTGTCCGGACTTTGCGCCACCATTTCCAAACGGTAACCCGCCGTTTCCGATGGCAAATCCCGCTGCAATGTCTCCTGCATATCCTCGTCGGCAAACATGAGGTCGCCTTGTAGTAAAGCCTCGATATCCAACTGACCTTTCTCGCGACCAGTATTGTTGGTTACAGAAACACCAGCCATAAAGCGATCGCCCGGGCGCACAAATCGCGGCAAAATCGGATTGGTCACCAACGGCTGCGTCACCATAAAAGTGCTGTCTGCCTTACCAAAACGCATATCCGGCTGGTTGCCTTGAGAGGGTTCTGCCATAGCAACTGCCATCACCCGCCAGGTCGTTAAATTATCCGGCAAATCAAAACTCACTTGCGCCCGACCATTCTCATCCGTCGCGATCGCACCATTGTAATAAGCCAGCGGTTTGAACTCCGTTCGCAAATCGGTATCCGCAGCCGCTGCCGACATACCGCCGCCGTAGCCCCAACCTTTGCCCGTGGGTGAGGAGAAAGGTTGCAACACCACATCAAAGCGATTGTCCTGAAAGCGCGTCGAAATCGGTTGTTCCGCATACACCGTTTCCACCAAATCCGGCGGTCTGTATCCCGAAAGTTGCAGAACCGACTCGTTCGCCACCATCAGCGCTACTTGCCCTTGCACCGGTTCTCCCGTATGGGAACGCACTTGCAGATCGATAGTTTGTTCGTCACCGGGTTGCCGTTTTTCAGCATGTTGCAAATCCACCTGCAAGTATTTCTGGTCTAACCCCACTTTGAACGGTGCAAAACCAACCTTCACCAAATCTTCTACCTTTTGGGGTTGTTCGTTCGACGAGTGCCCCAAAGGTTCTCCCTGACGAACCAAAACCGCTTCCACCGCCGCATTGGGCAGCATTTCCTCCGTAACCTGGAATTCCACTTGCGGTGCCGAACCTTCCACCGAAACCACCTCCTCGTAGAGGGGTTCGTCGCGAACCACAGAAAAATAGATTTCTCCTTGTTCGTAAGGCGACTGAATCAGTGCTTTGGCAGTATCCCCCGGCGCGTAGCTATCCCGGTCCAAATTCACCCGCAACATATCGTCTTCAGAACGCCAGCCGACCATACCGCCACCGGAAACCCACATCCGCCGGTCCGTTGCCGTCACCGCATCCTTGGCATTGGCAAAATTGGCGCGAATGCGGTAGGAACCTGCCGACGGTGCCTCTAGCGATACAGTTTTGGCTTCGTTGCCAGAACGCACCTGCTGGGTATCCACCGTTTCGTATTCCACCTGATAGCGAGGATTGCGGCTGCCAGCCACCACCTCCGTAACGCTGCTGTAGTTCATTTTTTGCAGTTCCAGACGCACCCGTTCTCCGGAAATGGGCTTGCCCTGGGGATTGGTAACAATGACATCCGTATCGAAAGCACTTCCCGCATCGGCAACGAAATTGCTGCGCAAGCCAATAATGCGATCGCTAGGCAACAC
>CAYZHY010000037.1:1905-32670 GCA_964477525.1 uncultured Geitlerinema sp.
CCGCATCGGCAACGAAATTGCTGCGCAAGCCAATAATGCGATCGCTAGGCAACACCGTCACCGTTTGCGAATTCGCCACCGACAAATTGGAAACATCGCTCACCTCCGCTTCCAGGCGATACTGCATGGGATAGGGCAGGTCTTCGTCCACCTTGACCTCAAAGGACGCCTTACCCGAATCATTTAAAACCGCCTGTTCCTCCAATACTTGGCTGTCAAGCGTAGGACTTTCTTCCGGGAAAAACCACTGACGACCGAACTGGAAATTTTCCCATCCTTCCGGTTGCAATGACTGTTGGGAACGAGTCACGTAGTAAGTAGCATTGCCCTCAGCAACTGGTGCCCCGAACAAATATTCGCTATTGACTTGGGCAGTTAAAGTATCGCCAAATTGAGCGTATTCCGAATCCACCGACACATCCACCTGGAAATTAGGCGGGTTGAACTCAGCTACCCGGAATTCGCCGCGAACTTCCACCCCTTGTTCCGAACGCGCCTGCAACGTATAGAAGCCCAACGACCGGTCTTCAGCAATAGGCAAATCCACCGAAAACGTACCCAAATCGTTGGTGGTATAGCTGCCCAGTTCCTCTTTGTTGCCTTCGCGGTCTTGCAGGGTTACTTGATAGCGGCTGTTTTTATCCAACGCCAGTTCGCCATCGTCCAAATAAGCCGCCACGCCGGTAAAATGGGCGGTTTCGCCGGGTTGGTACAAATTGCGATCGCTAAAAATGGTTCCCCGCGACTGGGGAGCGCCATCGCGCCACTCCAAATCGGCCCCATAACCGTAGGCACCGCTGTAGGGTTGCACCCGCGCGTACGCCCAATCTTGGTTTTCCCTCGCCACAAACAACAACTCCGGCGCCTCATCAAAACGCCCCTGCCGCATGCAGCCAGACAACGCCTCCTGGTCAAATTTCAGCGTTCCCGTACTATCCGTAGTTCCTTCCGCACAAACCTCCGGCGGCAGACCCTGCTGTTCCGACCGCCGCCCAGCAAACAGTTTCGACGGATAAACCTCCACCGGCGCATTAGCTACAGGCGACCCATCGTCCAAATGATGGACCCGCACCAAGCTAGACTCGGGAAACACCTGCGCAAAGACCCCCAAATTGGTAAGCTGCACCAAACCGTAAAAATTGGGTTCTCGCCAGCGTTTGCTACCATCTTCCGTTTCGTATTGATTGGTTCGTGCAGTAACACCATACGCCAGCATTCCCGTCTCGCCTCCCAATCGTTCTTTTACGGGAACGGTGATGGTTGCTTTTTCGTTCTTCTGTTGCTGAATATCAAATGTAGACCAGTTCTGCTTTTGCGGTAGTAAATCCCTTTCCTCGCTTTGGGGATAGGCACTATCAGTAAAGATTAAATCTTCTGGCTGTACTACTTGATAGGCAGCTTGATATTGGGAACGGGGCAAATTCGTAGCAAAAATATTGAGCTGCAAATCTTCAGCAGCGGGAAAAATATTGATTCCCGAAGGTGCCCAAAGATCTGCAGCCAAATCGCCGGTACTGTAGTCAATTTTTATATCTTCTCCTAAAGTTTGCCCGTAGCGGTCTTTCAATCCTTTTTCAACAGTAATTGTGTAGCTAGTCGTGGGTTCGATAGCCCATGGATTGATTTCCACTGTATCGCTATTTTGATAAGCCCGCACCAGGGGCAAATCTTCCGTTCCTTTCAGTTCCTCATTGGATTGGTTGTTGGTAACGTGAATGTATTTTTCTGCCGATTCGGCTGCCAATCCGTTATTAAATTTGAGCTGTGCGCCTCCTTTTTGAAAGCGACCGTAGGCACCGCCAGCGTCCGGTTGTCCGAAATACTGCAAACCTTCAAACGCCAATTGTTCGTAGGTTTTGACATTGGAAGTAAACTTGGTTTCGCTGGCTATATTCCCAATTTTGGGTTTCAAACCGCTGGTAAATTCCAACCGATATTCGGTGCCTTTTTGTAATTTTTGTTTGGGTTCTACTTGATACCGCCACTGCAGTTTGGAAGGATCGAATTTTTCTTGTGGGGTTAAATTTTCTCTGGGATTCTCTTCGGTAAGCAGAGAAGCTTTCAGGGGAATCCTTGTATCGTCAAGTGTTGATACGAGTTGGGCGTGTTTTTGCAGGGATTTTTTATCGAGTTCGACGTTGGAAGTAAATTCCAGTTTGGGTTCTAGGTCGATAAATTGCGGTTCGGAGTAAGGATTGGGTTTGATACTGGGTAAGTTGGTGAGTTGGATGGAATTGGTTTCAAAGGTCCACGCCAAATCTCGATCGAGGGTACGCTCTTGCAAGTCTTGCAAACCAGATTTGATGGTCACCCGCACCCGACTAGCGTTGGGTAGGGCGCGTTGGAGCTGAAATCCCACCATTTTGGGGGTTAAAAAGCGAAATTTCCCGGGCAAATCGGGATCGATTTCAAAATGTTTTAATTTTTCCTGGGTGGTATCGGCATCTAAGGATTCTACAGGGATGAGGGGGTCTTGGAAACGAATGCGAATTTGGGAAAGGGGTTCTGCCTGCCCTACGGGATGAATTTCTTCAATCCAAGCGGGCAAAGAGGGCTTGACAAGTTTTTCAACTTGTGGTAACGAGTCTTGAACCATGATGGAAGATGGCTGCTGGGTAGCTTCTTGCTGTTGGTTGGAGCAAGCAGCGATCGCCCAGGCAGCAAACAAGCCCAATAAAAACCATTTCCAAGTTTTTGCTAAAATTCGCCTCATAATGCCCCTCGATTGTTGAGAAAATGGAATTTGTTCCCCCTAGCTTTTCTGGGAAAAGGCCAGGATATGACAAGTGAATATTGGGGATTGCTGGCAGTTTACCTTCCCCCCATTCGATCCCCCTATTACCCTTCGTTGCCTGTTATAACATCTGGTTCGCGACCAAAGGTACTAGCACTAAAATTCATTTCTACCGACCCATTGGGTGTAGAATCGCTGCTTCTACCAGATTGGTTTCCCATTTGGTTGTTTTGACTGGTTTCCGCTTGCAACTGGTTGATGACAAATTCGGTAATTTTTTGAACTTTGTTCCAGTCGCCTTGATAAGCAGCCTCGGCCGCTGATTCCCGCAGCAGTTGTTCTAGTTTGTCGTGGCTGACCAGTTCTAGCAGTTCTTCTAAGGATAAAGACGCGATCGCCATACGATTTTTCTCCCAAGCTCGGCAAGCTAAAGTCATTTGCCCCTATGATAGCCACCAATTGAGTGGATGGGGAGAGGGGCATGGGAGCATCGGGGCGTCGGAGCGTCGGAGCGTCCGGACTTCGGAGGATCGGAGCAAACGTGGTACTTCTCGATTTCTCCATCTCCCAAGCTCCCCATCTCCCAGGCTCGGTACGCTACTCAATCCAACCTTTGGCACGTTCCACTGCCTGGGTCCATTTGTCAAAGTTGGCTTGTGCGGAGGCAGTGTCGGCACCGGGTTCAAAGACACGATCGACTTGGCGTTTTTTGACCAAATTTTCGTAATCATGCCAGAAACCGATCCCCAATCCAGCACCAAAGGCAGCTCCTTGAGCCGTAGCATCCAAAATAGCTGGGCGTTCGACAGGAATTCCCAATACATCAGCTTGGAATTGCATCAAGAAGTTATTTTGGGAAGCGCCACCATCGACTTTTAATAGGTCGATATTGTTCCCGTCTTTGTTCATGGCGACTACTACTTCTTTCACTTGGTAGGCGATGGATTCTAAAACTGCTCGCACCATGTGTTCCCGTTTAACACCGCCGGTAATGCCTAAAAACGCACCACGAGCGCCCATATCCCAATGCGGTGCTCCCAAACCGCTTAAAGCTGGGACAAAATAAACACCCTCGGTATCTTGGACTTGCTGCGACAGAAATTCGGTTTCTGGGGCAGAATCAATTAGCTGCAAGCCATCCCGCAACCACTGAATGCAGGCACCGGTGGTAAACATGGCACCTTCTAGGGCAAAGTTGACTTTTTTGCTGCTGTGGCTGTTGGCGCCTTGGGTCCAAGCGACGGTAGAGAGGAGTTGGTTGTTGGAACGGGTGAGTTCTTCACCGGATTGGGAAATTAAAAAGCAACCGGTGCCATAGGTACATTTCAACATACCCGGGCGATCGCATCCATGGGCAAATAAAGCGGCTTGCTGATCGCCAAAAACCGCTGTAATGGGAATTTCTACGCCGAGCAGTGCCGGATCGGTTTTGCCAAACCAACCAATGCTGTTTTCAATTTGTGGCATCATGTGGGCGGGAATGCCAAACAAATCCAGCAGCTGGCGATCCCATTGTTGCGAGGAAATGTTCATCAGCATGGTGCGGCTGGCGTTGCTGCAATCAGTGGCATGCACTTGCTGACCGGTTAAATTCCACAAAATCCAGGTATCGATCGTGCCAGCGATGACGTTGTCTAGATTGATGTTGGGATTTTCTCGTTTGACCCAATCCAACAACCAAGCCAGTTTGGTGGCAGAAAAGTAGGCATCCAGAACCAAACCGGTACGTTCGTTAATTTCTTTGGCTTTGCCTTGTTCGATCAGTTGGCGACACATGTTGGCAGTTCGCCGATCCTGCCAAACGATGGCATTGTGCAAGGGCATGCCAGTGGTTCGATCCCACAACAGACAAGTTTCCCGCTGTACGGTCAAGCCCATGGCAGCAATTTCGTTGGCGTTGACGTTATTTTCCTGCAAAACTTGCTGCATGCAGGTGCGGGTATCTTGCCAAATTTCGTTGGGGTCGTGTTCCATCCACCCGGGTTTGGGATAGTGTTGGGTAAATTCTTTATATACTTGAGCGACAACATTGCCGCTGCTATCAAAAATCAAAGCTCGATTGCCTGTAGTTCCTAAATCGAGCGCTAGGACATATTTGGTTTGGTTGCCAGTCATAGGAATAAAAGCTTCAATGCAAACAAAATTTTTGCTGGGAATGATTTTCTAGATATACCAGCTTCTGCGATCGCCTCAAAGTATTGTGTGATGTTTCTTAAAGATGATGCGTGGGTGCGTGGGAGCCTGGGTGCGTGGGTACCTGGGATATCGAAAAGTACGATCGATTGTTTTCTCCCATGCCCCGAAGCCCCGAAGCTCCCATGCCCCGATGCTCTTCACTTCGCCGTCAACACCAACGCTTCGCTGTTGCGCAGTTCTACATAGCGGAGGTCTTCTAGCCTGCCGTCGGCTGCCAGGGAAGGAGATGCGATCGCGCATTGCCACTCCGACAGATCCAACTGCAACCAGTCTCCCAACGACACCATCATGGGTTCGCCCCACATATGGGAAAGCATGACAATTTGTTCTTGGGGATTGTCTGGGTTGTGGCGCTTGCCGTAGAAAAGAATTCGCCGACCGTCGCTGACTTTATGAAAGCGATCGCGCGTTGTCAAATTGTAATGCAGCCACGGACGTTGCTTGCGAAACTGACGCAATTGCAAGTTAAACTGAGTTTGTTTTTCTTCGAGTTCGTCAGAATAACGCCAAACGTTGCAAAATTCGTAGGCATCTTCTAGAAAATTGCGAGCAAATTCTTTGAGACGATCGCTGTTGAGATCCCGGACAAAAGCAATGGTTCTTTCATCTTGCAACGGACCCAACGAAGGGAAATCGCAATCCCAATTCTGGGGATCCAAGCCTTTCTGGCAAGCTGCTACGATTTCGCTCAAGTCGTATTCCCGTTCTAAAACACCGTGACGCAAGGCCATGCAAAACTTGCGCAACTCATCTAATTGGGCAAATCCCAGAGATTTAACGCGTGGGAATGCTTTGGCCTCGCCGTACAACGCCGGCGTTACTTGCCAATATAGAAATCCTACCTCTTCCGAAACCACCAACACCCCGTAGCGGCGGTCTGTATTGCGGAAAAACATCCACGGCGCCCGCATGGTGGCATGTAAAAAGTCCATGGGCAATCCCGGGCAAAAACCGTACAACCAGGTATTGACGGCTTGGTTGTCGTAGGCATTTCGTAAGACCGACCGTAGCGTATTTCCCAAGTGCCAATCTATATCTGTATCGATTTCGGGATCGATTTGATGGGCGCGACGCAGCGTATCGTGGTTGCCACAACCAATCACCCAACGTTCGCCATGGGATATAACTTCGTCAATGCGTTTTTCATAATTCTCCCAAAAAGAATACAACATGGGAGCATTGTTGGCGAAAATCAACGGACTCCACTGATAGGAACCCGGTTTTTGCTCGATTAAATCCCGATAGGTGGCTACTTGTTCCCATCCTTGTTCGGGCCAGGGACGGGCATCTTCAAAAATGGTACACAACTGTCGCCGATAGCCGTTGATGTCCTGCACCACATCGCTCATTTCCAATAAGAAGGCATCGTCTTGTTCGATACGACCGCTGAGGGGATTGAAAAATTGATATTCGTGGGCGCGATCGAGACGAATGCCGTCTATGCCAAAATTCACTTTCCGCCGCAAGATTTCCTGGAAAATCGCTCGTACGGTGGGCAGTTGGTGGTTCAACTCTTGGCCGTAGGAATTGCCTCCTTTCAAAAACTGGCGGTTGAGGCAAAGTTCCGCTTGGTCGTCGGCGTGGCTAAATACCACATCAAAAATCACCTGAATGGGACCGGTGGGAAAATTGTGCAGGGTGGCGATCAGATCCACCATTTCATCGGGACGCAAACTGCCCAACAAAGCCGGATTGACGGTGGAACCACCCAAAATAGGCACGTCAAAGCCCCAGTTTTGGGTATTGGGTCGTTGCAGCTGTACCGTGGCCATATCGAGCAGTTCTATATCTTCTGAGGAAGCAATATCCTCGTCGGAAGGGGGTAAGAACGTGAAGAATTCGCTATCGACTTCGTGTTCTTCGCTGTTTTCATCTTGATTGCGATCGCTGCCGTATTCAATCGTAGGTTCCACGGGCAGCAACTGTACGGCATCGTAGGCAATAAAGTTGGTTTCGGCAGGGGTAAGTTCTTGTTGGTTTTGCAGTTTGTCGGTGATTTGCTGGTAAATTTGGTTGAGTCCTTCTACGGTTCCTGCCTCAGAAGCCGTACCCAGGTAAATTTGTAAAATATTGGCTGGTGGGTGGGGTCGCGGCAGCGACGCACTTTCTTTCTCTGTCGATCCGGAGGCGGCTAAATAATCCAAATCTGCGCGATTTTTGTCCAGGCTGTCCGTATCGTAGACTTCTGCCGGGGCAAAAATACCGAATGGCAGGGATTTGGCGACGACATCGCGCACGGTTTGCGGTCGATTTTGGGCATCGAGGTAGCGCAGCCAGTAAAACGAACCTGCCTGTTCTCGATGGCCAGGTCGCATTCCTGATATAACACCCCAAAGATATTCTCCTTGGGGTTTCAGGGCCACAAGATCGCGTTGGAAGCGTACGTACTGCGAAGAACTCGAACGCCAGTCAATGGGGTCTAGAGGGGTCAGCACTTCCAGACGCACTTCCATCATTTCTAGGGTTTCGCCGGTTAACTCCGGTGTCCAAAACCCAATTTCTGTTAGTCCATCTTCGTGACGGTAGTGGCTTCCCAAGCGAGTAGCGAGCGCTTTGGCTTTTTGAAAGTAGGTTCGATCGGATTCGGTAATGGCTGCTGCCCAATCGAGTAGTTCTTGGGTAGCCGCTTCCACTAAGGTAACGGAGTTTTCTGTTTGGGCTATCACAGTAACTGTTTCTCTTGACTCGACGTTATTGGACGGGCAAGGGACTGCGCCATGACCCTGGTTGTAGACTTACCGACGCACCAACAAGACAGCTTGGCTATCGCGCAACTGAAAGCGGCGCAAATCGTCTAGTTGGTTTTCTGCCCACAGGCTGGGGGATGCGATCGCCACTTGCCACTGGGATAAGTCTAGTTGCAGCCAGTCTTCCAAAGACGCTTCCCCTGGTTCGCCGCCCATGTGGGCAACCATGGCTACTTGTTCGACAGCATCGTCGTTGGCACCATGGGGTTGGCTGCGAACCCCATAGAAAATGGTACGTCCTTCATCGCTATATTTATTAAAGCGATCGCTGCCGGTTAGATTTTCATTCAACCACGGGTGTTGGTGGCGAAACTGGCGCAAGCTCAAGTTAAAATCCACCTGTACCGGATCCAAATCCTGTTGGTATCGGAAGACATTGCATACGTCATAACAATCTTCCATAAACCGGCGGGCAAAATCCTTCAACTTGCTAATGGTCAAACCTTTCAAAAATTCCACCATCCCAGGTTGATTTAATTGCCCCAAATACGACAGTTCGCAGACCTGGGCCGAATCGTCCAGACACGACTGGCAGGCACGTACCACATCGGGCAGGTGATATTCCATGTCTACCATAGCCTGACTCAAGGCACTCCCAAATTCCCGTACCTGTTCTAACTGTTCGAAGCCTAAATCTTTGAGGCGAACGAAATTGCGGGGGTCTTGGTAGAGTTCTGGCGTGACCTGCCAGTATAAAAAGCCCATTTCCTCAGAAACCACCTTCACCCCGTAGCGTTCGTCCGTGTTGCGGAAAAACACCCACGGGGTCCTGCTAATGGCATTAATAAAGTCCATGGGCAATCCCGGACTAAATCCATAAACCCACAGGGTGACTGCTTGGTTGTCGTAGGCATTGTGCAAAACTTCGGGCAAGCTGTTGCCCAAATGCCAGTTAATATCCGCATCCAGATCGATTTGATTGCCCCTACGTACCGTGTCGTGGTTGGCACAGCCGGTAATCCAGTTGGACCCTTGATAAATGACCTCGCACACCCGCCGCCATTTCTTATCCCAAAATTTGTTTAAAGCTGGGGTATTGTGGGCAAAAATCAACGGTCCCCATTGATAGGATTCGGGTTTGAGTTCGATGAGATCCAAATAGGTAGATTTTTCTTCCCAACCTTCCTCCGGCCAGGGACGACCATCTTCAAAAATCGTAAACATGAGCCGCTGGTACCCGCCAATATCTTGTACCACGTCGCTCATGGCTAGCAAATAGGCATCGTCTTGTTCCACCCGTCCGCTTAGGGGATTGAAAAAGCGAAAATCCTGACCGCCATCCACGCGAATGCCATCGGCACCGGTGTTAATTTTACGCCGTTGGGTTTCTAGCAAAATCGCCCGTACGGTGGGCAGTTGGTGGTTGAGGTCCTGACCGTACATGTTGGGACCTTTCAAGAAACGGCGGTTGACCAGTTCCTCGGATTGGTTGTCGGCGTGTCCGTATACTAGGTCGTAAATTAGCTGAATAGGACCGGTGGAAAAGTTATGCAAAGCAGCAGCCAAATCTACGATTTCTTGCGGTCGCAGGCTGCCTAAAATGGCTGGATTGACTGCCGAAGCGCCCAATAAAGGAATATCGTATCCCCAGTCTTGGGTATTGGGTTTGCGCACTTGAACGTCTAGTTTGACTTCTCCTTCGTGCAAACCCGTTTTGAGAATGTGGAAAAATTCTCCTTCGGCTTCGACATGTTCTTCGCGACGATATTCAATGGTGGGTTCGATGGGCAGCAACTGTATGGCATCGTACCCGATATAATTTTTTTCGGCAGGGGTTAGTTCGATGCCCCGGTCTAGTTTGTCGGAAATGCGGCGATACAGGGCAGCAAGGCTTTCTAGGGTTCCCCCTTCCGAGGCCGTGCCCACATGCAGCTGTAAAATATTTTTGGGAGCGCTCAAACGGGGAATTTCATCGCCCTGGCGGGGCGGATAGTCTCGAAAATAAGGCAAGTCGGGGCGTTGCGCCTGCATGCGCTCCATATCGTATAGTTCCGCCGGTGCAAAAATGCCGAATGGCAAGGAGTACGCCATTGGGTCGCGGATGGTGTGCAGGCGATCGCGTGCGTCTAAATAGCGCAGCCAGTACAAGGAACCGGCTTGTTCTTCGGTTCCCGGGCGCATGCCGCGAATGACTCCCCACAAATATTCTCCGTGCTGCCACAAGCGCAGGCGATTGCAGCGAAAGGAAACAACGCTCTCTGGTGCTCGGAAGTCAATATCGTCTATGGGGGTGAGGATTTCTAGGAAAATTTCTTGTGGTTTGATGGCTTGTTGGGCGCTGAGTTCTGGTGCCCAAAAGCCAACTTCTGTTAAGCCATCACGACGGTAATGCGCCCCCAGTTTGGTCGCTACCTGCTGGGCTTGCTCGAAATAGGAATTTTCCGAGTTCTCTATGCCAAAAACCCACTCGAGCAATTCTTGAGTAGCCTCTTCATCTAGGTCTATAGAACGAGATGTGTCAACAATCACGGGTAAGACTCCACCGAATCTTGGAGATTCCCCACCTTTAGAGACTGGGGAGCAAGACAAACAACAAATGCGGCGCATGGCTGGCTTTTTTTGATAATACCTGAAAAGCTTTTTCCGGACGGGTCGCCTTCTTTTCCCCTCGCAGCCTCAAACCGAAACTGCGATCGCTTTTGCTTTTCTTTCCGGCCGAACAACTTTCATTTTTTATTGAGAAGTTTTGGCCCGAAACCAACCATAATACACGCTTGCACTTGGCGCTTTAGCTTACCAGAGAGTATCTTGGTTTGTCAACAAACGCCACCAATCTCCAGCGCTCTACGATTGACAAATTTTCCACCCATTCTCCTTGATGGGGGATGCTCGATTGAGTGGCTATTGACACGCTTGCGCTCTTGTGTGTTTCCACCAATCTCCAAAAAATATAAAGAAACGTGGCCGAACTTGTGCTATACTCGATAGCAACCTGTACTTATAGCTTTTGATATGGGGACCAGTAGTATTGAATCCTGCAACGATCTGATTGCATAGCATCGGCAGCAGCTGGCCATCAGCCCAGGCGGTTATCCCAATCACCTGCCGAGGGCGAATTTTACGTACTTTTATGGACTCACAGATATTTGTAGCTCTGTTAAGCAGACAAATCCTTGGCACGAAGCTAACCTGTATAAAGTTCTCTTGGGTTATTCAGTATTTTTGAGCTTATTGGTGCTTGCCTAAAAAGGGGTTGAATCGAAAATTTAAATGGTTGGCAATTTGAAGTTAAGTTACGGGGACAGTTTCCATCCCCACCAACAATGGCACTCATCCAGCAAAAGCAGCGAATACTTGTAAGCTATAGCAATGGGTAGCTAGATTGATGCCCGTGGTGTTTTTGTTAAAACCAATATGCAGGCAAATACTTGATTTCCTTCCCAGTAAAAAAAGCCGAAAAACGAAAAAAACTAGTTCAACAACCAAAACTAGCAGTTGCCGAGAGCAGGGCTTTTCCCCATAATCGACATTCCTATACAGTACAGCGATCGCTCGTTGCGATCTTCTGTTGAATCGCAGCTCATTTCAAGAGGCAAAACTTATGAAATCATCTTTAGTTATCCTATATCACCGTCAACCCTTCGACGAAGTGGTAGAGAACGGTCAAGTTCGCTTTCAAGCCAAACAAAGTCCCAACGGCATCGTTCCCACTTTGAGAAGCTTTTTTGCCAACGTCAATCAAGGAACTTGGATTGCTTGGAAACAAGTCGATAGCCAAGACCAAAATAATTTCCAACAAAGCGTCCAAGTAGAAGATGCCAACTACAGCATTCGCCGCATCCCCCTAACGTCGGAGCAAGTCAAGCATTTTTACCACATTACCTCCAAAGAAGCCTTTTGGCCGATTCTGCACTCATTTCCCTACCACTTTACCTACGAATCGTCCGATTGGGAGAACTTCAAAACCATTAACCGCCTCTTTGCAGAAGCTGCCTGCGAAGAAGCCGCCGAAGACGCACTCATTTGGGTACACGATTATAACCTGTGGCTGGTTCCCCAATACATTCGGGAAATTAAACCCAACGCCCGGATTGCCTTTTTCCACCATACACCTTTCCCCTCGGTGGATATTTTCAACATCTTGCCTTGGCGAGAAGCCATCGTCGATAGCCTGCTTTGCTGCGACATTTGCGGTTTCCATATCCCCCGCTACTCCGAAAACTTTGTCAACGTGGCCCGTAGCCTGCGGGAAGTAGAAGTTCTCAAAACCCAACCCGTTCCCGACCACCTCACCTCCGTAGGTACCGCCCTTGCAGAGCCAGAAATGGTAACCCAGCTGCGGTACAAAGACCAAATTGTCAACATCGATGCCCTGCCGGTGGGCACAGATGCCGATCAAATCCTAACGGAGTTGCACAAACCGGAGACCCAACAGCGCCTTGAAGAAGTTCGCTCCGAAGTCAACGGGCGCAAGTTAATTATCGCCGCCGGACGGGTAGACTATGTCAAAGGCAACCGGGAAATGCTGGAAGCCTTCGAGCGGCTGTTGGAACGTCGCCCGGAACTTCACGGCCAAATTCACTTTGTCATGACCTGCGTATCTGCTTCTGCTGGCATGCGCGTTTACAGAGACGCCCAAAAACAAATCGAACAACTGGTGGGCAAAATCAACGGTCGCTTTGCCCGTTTTGACTGGATGCCGGTTTTGTTATTTACCCAGCCAGTTCCCTATAGAGACCTGATTTGCTACTATCGAACTGCTGATGTTTGCTGGACCACGCCTTTGCGGGATGGCTTAAATTTGGTTGCCAAAGAATACATTGTTGCCCAAGAAGGTCAAGGTGGAACGCTGGTCCTTTCGGAATTTGTGGGTGCGGCCGTGGAACTACCAGATGCCATTTTGACCAATCCCTACTCCATGGATCGTATGGATCGGGCTATCGATCGGGCTTTGGATATGTCAGAGGAAGAACAAAAAACCAGCATGGACAAAATGTACCAGATCGTCACCACCTACGACGTGAAATACTGGGCAGACCACTTGTTCAAGATGTTCCAGAAGTTGGAAAATCAAAGGGCATCTGGTGCCGATACCGACAAAGAAGTCGTCAACGTCTAGTCGTTAGAGCATAAAACTTTGGGGAGACTGGCAGCTTGGTAGCACTGGCTTCCAGTTTCCTCGGTGCCAAGTTGTGGGAAGCTACCCCGCTTGCCTTTGCTTCGGCAAGCTCAGCACAAGTTTGAGCAGCAATGGATTGTAGACATGCGTAATTTGGAAACCATTCAAGAGCAGACCTACGATTTAATCGTCATCGGCGGTGGTGTCAATGGTGCGGGCGTAGCGCGAGACGCCGCACTGCGAGGTTTGAAAACAATCCTAATTGAGAAAGACGATTTTGCCAGCGGTACTTCCAGTTGGTCTACCCGGCTGGTACATGGGGGATTGCGGTATTTAGAATATTTTGAATTTTCTTTGGTACGCGAATCCTTGCGGGAACGGGAAATTTTGTTGCGTACGGCTCCCCATTTGGTGAAACCCCTGATGCTGACCGTGCCGGTGTATGGAGAGCGATCGCGTCCTTATTGGAAAATCAACGCCGGCATGATTCTTTACGATATTTTTAGTTTTGACAAGAGCTTGCCAGGGCATCGGATGTTACCCAAACAGAAATTCCAGCAAGTTTTTCGCCATCTCGATGCTGAAAACCTCAACGGCGGCGCTCAATACTACGACGCACAGGCTGCTTATGCAGAGCGTTTGTGCTTGGAAAATATATTGGCAGCGGAAAATGCTGGTGCGACCGTGCTCAACTACGCCCAAGTGCAGCAATTGCAGCGTAGCGGCGATCGCATTGCGCAAGTGGTGGTCACCGACCGCCTCACAGATACAGAATTTACCGTACGCGGTAGCGAAAATGCCGTGGTTATCAACACCTCCGGTCCTTGGGTAGACCAAGTTTGCCAGCGGGGCATGGAAAACGGGAAGCCGGTATCTTTGAGCCAAGACCGGAAAATTGGCGGCACCAAAGGCAGCCACATCATTGTTGACGCCTTTGCTGGGGCTCCCGAAACTGCTTTGTACGTAGAAGCCAAAAGCGATGGTCGTCCCTTTTTCATCGTACCTTGGCTGGGGAAAATACTGATTGGCACGACGGACATTCCCTATAAAGGGGATCTCGATACCATCAAAGCTAGCAACGAGGAAATCGACTACCTGCTGCGGGAAACCAATTTGGTGATTCCCAGCGCCCAGCTAACCCGCGAAGACGTACAGTTCACCTATTCTGGCGTTCGCCCCCTGCCCAATCAAGAAGGCAAAAAACCGGGAAGCGTCACCCGCCGGCATATCCTTTACGACCACACCCGGGACAACGTCAGCAATTTGATTTCGCTGATTGGTGGCAAACTGACGACCTATCGCCAAGTAGGGGAAGAATTGGTGGATGCTGCCTACAAGAAAATGAACAAGAAAGCACCGGCATGCCCCACCCATAGAAAACCCTTGCCGGGAGCAATTTTGCCCAGTGACTTGCGGCTACAGGAAGCTCTACGCCAGTATAGCGATCGCATCCCCATGGCCAGCTTGCACCATTTGTTTGCCATGTATGGAGCGAGGGCCTTAGAAGTATTGGCTTGGTGCGACGAAACTCCCCAATTGGCAGAAGCGATCGCGCCCGGACATCCCGATATTAAAGCGCAAGTGGTGTATGCCACCGAAAAAGAACACGCCCGCAGCCTAGAAGATATCATGCGTCGCCGTACCGTGTTGGCGATGCAGGGCAATTACGGATTTGATGCCGTGGATGCAGTTGTCGAAACTTTGAAGCAGTATAGCGGTTGGTCGGCTAACAAAAGCGAACGCGATCGCAACGAATACCGCACCTATCTCGAAAACAACTGCATTCCCGAGTACGCTTTGCCAGCGCACCAAAAAGAATTGTCGGCTACCCGCACAAACTCCCCCGGATAAAAAAGCAACCGGTTTGTGTGCTTAGCCCGCTGTCGTTGTCTCACAAACTCCTATAAAGACAATTATGGTACAAAACTTATCCCACTTTCAATCCAGCGACCAAAAAACTCAAATGAACTCTCAAGGGCAGGAAGAACGGCATGCTTTTGAATCCATCCAAATCGAACAAGCAACCCTCGCTGTCTTAGGAGCTGGTGCCTGGGGGAGTGCTCTAGCGACAATAGCCCGCAACAACGGTCACGAAGTACGGGTTTGGTCCCGCCGCAGTTCCGTTAGCTTGGAAGATACCCTGGATGGGGTTGATATGGTGGTTTCTGCCATTCCCATGAAAGGCGTTGCCGAAACGGCTGCCAAAATCAAAGAAATTGGGTTGCCTCCCCACGTTATTTTGGTAACGGCCACCAAAGGTTTGGATCCGGAAACCACCCGTACGCCTTCGGCGATTTTGGAATCGATGTTTCCGCAACACGCCGTTGTCGTCTTATCGGGACCGAACTTATCCAAAGAAATCGAAGGCGGATTGCCGGCGGCTACTGTCGTTGCCAGTAAATACATCAAGGCAGCAGAAGCCGTGCAGATGATGTTTTCCTCCGATACCTTTCGTGCTTACACCAATAACGATCCCATCGGTACGGAACTGGGAGGAACCTTGAAAAACGTGGTTGCCATTGCTGCCGGTGTGTGCGACGGATTGCAATTGGGAACCAACGCCAAATCAGCTATGGTGACCCGGGCACTGGCAGAAATGATGCGCGTTGGCACCGATATGGGGGCCAATCCCGAAACCTTCTGGGGATTGGCTGGTTTGGGAGACTTGCTCGCTACTTGCAACAGTTCCCTCAGCCGCAACTACCGCGTAGGCTATGGCTTAGGTCAAGGACAATCCCTGGAGCGAATTCTGGAGGATTTGCACAGCACTGCAGAAGGGGTGAACACCACCCACGTTCTCATGCGCCTGGCCCGCGATCGCCATATTGACGTACCCATTGCCTGTCAGGTAGAACGCTTGCTTGAGGGGAAAATTTCGCCGATGAGAGCCATTGAAGCCCTCATGGATCGGGAACTCAAATCTGAATTTGCAGATTTGGACATATAGATAAACGATCCAGCCAAGAACAATCCCCCTACCCTTGCCAAGGGAAACCAAGAACAACTTCCTCTCCACTCCATCGCGTTTTCCCTTGGCTTTTATTTTTCTAATTTTTCTTCACAAATAAATTTAGATTTTTTGCCGTTTCAACGAAGTCGAAATAAAGATATTTATGCTATCAAGAATTGGTCCCAAGCAACCTCGGAAGCTCGGTCAATGCTTGGCCGTCGTTGCCACTTGCTCGACTCTCTTGGTCGGTTGTACGAACGGAAGACAGCCAGAAAACCAGCAACCGCAAGTGAGCATCCTCGGTGTGGTCACTGGCGAACAAGAAGAAAAACTAAGACAAGCTCTCCAACCATTCGAGGAACAAACTGGTATTCAAGTCAAATACGAAGGCACCGATGCCTTTGCCACCCTGCTACCAGCGCGGGTGGATTCTGGCGATGCCCCCGATATTGCCATGTTTCCCCAACCGGGCCTCATGCGCAACTTTGCTAAAAACGACAAACTCGTACCCCTCAACCAGTTTATGGACCAACAAAAGCTTACCCAAGCTTATCCCGAACAATGGTTGAACTTAGGGGAAGTCAACGGTCAAACCTACGGCTTGTGGTACCGCGCCTCCGTAAAAAGCCTGGTTTGGTACAACCCAGAAGAATTTCAAGCCGCCGGCTATGAAATTCCCCAAACTTGGAACGAAATGATACAGCTATCCGAGCGCATGGTCCAGGATGGCAATACCCCTTGGTGTATGGGGATGGAAAGCGGCAAATCCACCGGCTGGGTCGGTACCGATTGGATCGAAGACATCATGCTGCGGACGGCCGGTCCCGAGATCTACGACCAATGGGTGAACCACGAAATTCCCTTTACCCATAACGCCGTGCAAAACGCCTTTGAAAGATATGGCAATATCGTTCGCAACGACGACTACGTGGTAGGTGGCTCTACCGGTGTTTTGACCACTCCCTTTGGCGACTCGCCTAAAGGATTGCTTTCCGACCCTCCCGAATGCTACATGCACCGGCAAGCCAACTTTATTGCTAGTTTCTTCTCAGATGATGTCAAATTAGGCGAAGATCTTCAGGTCTTCCCCTTACCACCCATCGACCAACAATACGGAACCCCCATTTTGGCAGCGGGAGATGCGTTTGCCATGTTTAACGATACCCCCGAAGCCCGCAAGCTCATGCAATACTTGGCAACGGCGCAACCCCACGAAATTTGGGCTGGTTTGGGAGGCTATATTTCGCCACACAAACAGGTTCCTTTAGATGCCTATCCCAACGAACTCACCAAAAAAGAAGCCCGAATTTTGCAAAATGCTGACGTGTTCCGCTTTGATGCTTCGGACATGATGCCCAGCGAAGTGGGAACTGGTACCTTTTGGAGCGGTGTTGTTGACTATATCAACGGCAAAGATGTAGAAACCGTGCTCCAAAATATTGAAAGTAGCTGGCCCGAATCCCAGTAGGATGAAGCTAAAGGTGACATAGTTGGCTTGAGGTCAAGGGAATGGGGAAAAAAATACTCGTTGCGACCAGTTCGGTGTTGGGAATATCCCTGTTGCTAGGGGCTTGCACGCCTACAGAGCAAGCGTCTTCCCCCGAAGCTGGAAAAACCAAGACGGTAACCTTGATTAGCCCCATGACCGGGGAACAAAAACAGCAGTTAGAAAAAGTTCTGGCACCTTTTATAGAAGCAACGGGGATTAAAGTAGCGTATGAAGGGGTCAATGATTTTACTACGGTTTTGCCAGTGCGGGTAGAGTCGGGCAATCCCCCGGATGTGGCTATGTTTCCCCAACCGGGTTTGATGCAGAAGTTTGCCGAACAAGAGGAATTGGTGCCTTTGGAGAACGTTATTTCTCGTTCGCAGTTGGAAAAAGCCTATCCCCAACAGTGGTTGGATTTGGGGACAGTTAATAACCAAGTGTATGGCTTGTGGTATTCCGTCTCGGTGAAAAGTTTGGTTTGGTACAATCCCGAACAATTTCAAAGACAGGGATATAACATTCCCGAAACTTGGCAGGAAATGATGCAACTGTCCCAACAAATTGTGGATGATGGCAAAACACCCTGGTGTCTGGGGGTGGAAAGTGGCGAAACCACGGGTTGGGTAGGAACGGATTGGATTGAAGACATCATGCTGCGGACGGCCGGTCCCGAGGTTTACGACCAATGGGTAAACCACGAAATTCCCTTTACCCATCCAGCTGTCAAAAAAGCTTTTGAACGATTTGGTGAGATTGCTCGCAATTCGGAATATGTTGTAGGAGGTACGGTGGGGGTTCTCAGTACCCCGTACGGCGATTCGGTAAATGGGTTGTTTCGCAATCCCCCTCGTTGTTATTTGCATCGCCAGGGGAGTTTTATTGAGTCGTTTTTTCCTCCAGAGGTAACCTTGGGAGAAGATGCGGATGTATTTCCGTTGCCTCCCACCGAACCAGGGGAAGACGTTCCTTTGTTGGTTGCGGGGGATGTTTTTGCCATGTTTAACAATACCGCTGAGGCGCGGGCATTGATGAAATATTTGGCCACTTCCAAACCCCACGAAGCTTGGGCCAGGTTGGGTGGCTATTTATCTCCCCATCGTCAGGTAAGTTTGAATATTTATCCTAATGAAGTTACCAAGCGTCAAGCGGAATTGTTGAAGAATGCTGAAGTGGTTCGTTTTGATGGTTCGGATTTGATGCCGCCCAGCGTCGGTACGGGAACGTTTTGGTCGGGGATGATAAATTATTTGAATGGGAAGGATTTAGATCGAGTTTTGCAAAATATTGAAGATAGCTGGCCGGAAGACTCCTAAATTCTAGGTTTCTCGTAGATTGGCGCAGGCAATATATGAGGTAGTTATGGAGATTTTGGGTCGGATTCTCAACGTGCTTTTGGCGATCGCCATTGGATCCGGCGGCGTCATTGCTTTATTTATTGGTTTAAATTATGCCGTGGAACGGTTGCCCTACAAGTGGCGATCGCGCCTTTTGCCTTGGGTGTTTGTCGGTCCGGCTTTGTTGGTTTTGGGAATGATTTTGATCGTTCCCACGCTGATTACCATGTTTTATAGTTTCTATGGACCAGCAACAGAAACCTTTGTAGGTCTGAAAAACTATATTTTTGCTTTCACCAACCAAGACATGCAGGTTGCTCTCATTAACAACGTGCTTTGGATTGTCTTGGTGACTGGGGTTAGCGTCAGCGTGGGATTGATTTTAGCGGTTCTGATGGACCGGGTCAGCTACGAACCCATTGCCAAATCAGTTATTTTTACGCCCATGGCGATTTCTTTTGTGGGCGCTAGCGTCATTTGGCGGTTTGTTTATGCCTATCGTCCGGAAGGGGACAATCAAATTGGGCTGTTAAATGCCATTGTTACCTCGTTGGGATTTGACCCGGTGGGTTGGCTGGTGGAACGGGTTAACCTTCTGGGTGCCAACGTCCTAGGAACCACAGCCTTGCTGGTGATTATGATTTGGCTGCAAACTGGCTTCTGCATGGTGTTGCTGTCGGCAGCTGTCAAGGGCATTCCCAAAGACATGATTGAAGCGGCCCGCATTGACGGTGCCAACGAATTTCAGATTTTTTGGCGCATTACCATTCCTACCATTAGTTCCACCATGACCGTGGTGGCAACGACGGTGATTGTGTTGGTCTTAAAGCTGTTCGACATTGTCTGGGTAATGACCAACGGCAACTTCGGTACGGAAGTGGTGGCTAGCCGCATGATTAAGGAAATGTTCAAGTTCAATAACTACGGTCGCGGCAGTGCCATTGCCACCATTCTCTTGATTGCCGTCGTTCCCATCATTATCTACAACATCCATCGCTTCAGAAAACAGGAGGAAAACCAGTGACATCCAATACTGTAAAACCAACCCAAACCAAAAGTATTGGCGATCGCTTGGAAAGTTTCTTAACCAAACTCCCCGTTCACGTTACCCTGTTGGCCATTTGTGCAATTTGGCTGCTGCCAGCTTTGGGGTTGTTGGTTACTTCTTTTCGCCCGCGAGAAGCAATTTTGGAAACTGGGTGGTGGACGGTCTTCCAAAATCCCTTTGATGCCAAGTTTCACTTAGACAATTACATTCAAGTGCTAACTGCAGAAGGCATGGGGCAAGCATTCCTCAACAGTTTGACCATTACCGTTCCCGCTACCATTATTCCCATTGCCATGGCAGCCTTTGCTGCTTATGCCCTTTCCTGGATGCGGTTTCCCGGTCGTCAGGTCATTTTCTTCCTGGTTGTGGGATTATTGGTAGTTCCCTTCCAAATGACCTTTATTCCCCTGTTGCGGGCGTACAATTTCTTGGGGATTTCGGGGACATTTCTCGGTCTGTGGCTGGCACACACCGGCTACGGTATGCCCTTAGGGATTTATCTGCTGCGCAATTATATTGGAACGTTGCCCAAAGATTTGATCGAAGCTGCCCAAGTAGACGGGGCTTCCCACATGACCATCTTTTCTAGGGTGATTTTACCTCTATCCTTGCCCGCGATCGCCTCTTTTGCAGTCTTCCAGTTTCTCTGGGTTTGGAACGACCTCATGGTTGCCTTAGTATTTTTAGGTGGTACGTCGGATGTAGCCCCCGTTACCTATCGTTTGTCCAATTTGGTCGGTTCGCGAGGGCAAGACTGGCATTTACTAACCTCTGGGGCGTTCATCTCCATGATTGTGCCCTTAATTGTCTTCTTTGCCCTACAACGGTATTTCATCCGGGGCATTTTGGCTGGTTCGGTCAAAGGCTAGTGTTTTTTTGAAGCGTACCGAGCGTATCGAGTGTGGGAGCTTGGGAGAGCGAAAAGTACGATCGATTGTTTTCTCCCACTTGCCCTGAGCCTACCGAAGGGGGTCCCCATCTCCGATGCTCCCATCTCCCCCTCTCCCGCACCTCTTAGCGCTACAAAAGCAAATTTCTATCAAAAATGTTATACTTCGCTAGAGAGAACTTAAATTAATTTAAAAATATGTGCCGCTCAAAAGGCAATGGAGTCAAGTTGGACACATCCGCTTTTACAGCCAATTGCCATTTTCAATAACCGTTTAGTAGTCAATCTAGGAAGCTACAATCGATATTGTAGCCATTGTTTTTGTTGAGGGAAATTTTGAGTTCGGAAAGTTGTATGACTGTATATGGAAATATTTTGTAAAAGCTGGTTTTGACACTTGTTTTAAACAATTTTCCCTTTCCTCAAACTTACCGTCAACGAACTACTTCCCAAAAATACTCAAGCCAAACCTTGTTTAGGAGCCATGCAAGAAGCAAAAAATTCGGGAAAATGTCGTCCTGAGCCACTTTAACTCTTGCCTTGATTTGTCGAAAAGATGGTGGCTGTTGCAAGTAGTATTTTTCCGTAATTGACTCCGAGCGTTGTCGAAGCGTTTCCAGCATTTGTTAAGGGCTTGTCCTGAGCAAAGTCGAAGGAAGCGACAGCATATTTATCGGCAAACTACTCAAACAACGATTATTATGGCTAACGTAAAATTCGATCGAGTTACGAAGCGCTTTGATAACTTCGTAGCAGTAGACAACTTAGATATTGATATAGGCGACCAAGAATTTTTGGTTTTTGTGGGGCCCTCCGGGTGTGGCAAAACGACAACCTTGCGTATGCTGGCAGGTCTTGAAGATGTCACGGAAGGGCAGATTACCATCGATGGCAAAACCGTCAACCACGTCCCTCCCAAAGACCGAGATATTGCCATGGTGTTTCAATCCTATGCCTTGTACCCGCATATGTCGGTTTACGAAAACATGGCATTTAGCTTGCAACTCCATGGTGTGGACAAACGGGAAATTCAAAAGCGGGTCCAAGCCGCGGCCAAACAAATGGGCATCGAAAACCTGCTGAACCGCAAACCCAAACAACTTTCGGGCGGTCAGCGGCAACGAGTTGCCGTTTGTCGGGCGATTGTTCGCAATCCAGCCGTCTTTTTAATGGACGAACCCCTGTCCAACCTCGATGCCAAATTGCGGGTACAAGCTAGGGCAGAAATTGGCAAACTCCATCAAGAGTTGGGGGCTACCTTTGTCTACGTCACTCACGACCAAGTGGAAGCCATGACCATGGGCACCCGCATTGCCGTTTTGAACGGTGGTGTATTGCAACAAATTGATAGTCCCGAAAACTTGTACAACTATCCCAGAAACGTGTTTGTTGCAGGTTTTATGGGCAGTCCTGCCATGAACTTCTTTGATGCTCAATTGGTCGAGGGTGAAGAAGGGAAGCTATATGTAGCTACCGACTCTTTTAAACTGGAAATTCCCGAAGACAAGCGAGAATCTTATTTACCGTACAAGGGATATGACGTAATTTTTGGGATTCGTCCGGAAAATATTCACGATCCAAATTACGTACCTGCGGAAATTCAACCGGCTTCCATTAATGCGGAAGTGACAGTGACCGAAACTTTGGGGAATGAAAATATTGTTTATCTGAAAACTGGACATGAGAAAGAATTTATTGGTCGCTTCGATCCGCGATCGCGCGTTCGTGTGGGTGATTCCATAACAGCAACGGTTGATATGTCTCGGTTCCACATTTTTGAAAAACGTTCTCAAGAAGCGATCGGCCTACAATAGCTTACCGAACTGCTACTTGCAATAAGCCTATCGAACTGGGTTTACCGAAACGAAGTTTACAGAAGTAGAACATCAAGAGTCGCACCGACTCACTGAGGAAATCGGTTTCATTTTCCTCGCTACCTGCGATCGGTGAATGAAGACTCCCAATAACTATGAATACCAATCAAAGAAAAACTTTGAATTTCTTCCAACTCATCAACATGAGCGTGGGATTCTTTGGCATTCAATTTGGCTGGGGCTTGCAAATGGCCAACATGAGTGCCATTTTCGAACATCTCGGTGCTAATGCCCACGAAATTCCCATTTTGTGGTTGGCTGCTCCTTTAACAGGTTTGATCGTGCAGCCGATTATTGGTCACATGAGCGACCATACCTGGAACTTTCTAGGAAGACGACGACCCTATTTCCTGGTTGGGGCTATTTTTAGCTCTCTGGCTTTGATTGCCATGCCCCACTCATCTGCCTTGTGGATGGCAGCGGGATGTCTGTGGATTCTCGATACCTCCGTCAATATCAGCATGGAACCGTTTCGTGCCTTTGTGGGTGACTTGCTGCCCAAGGAACAACGCACCCAAGGCTTTGCCATGCAAAGTTTGTTTATTGGTTTGGGTGCCGTCACCGCTTCTGCTATGCCTTGGTTGTTGAATCACGTCTTTGGTGTTGTGGAAGTGGGTGACGAAGCTGGTGAAATTCCCTTTAATGTCACCATTTCTTTCTATATTGGTGCTGCCTTTTTCCTTGTCACCGTTTTATGGACTGTTTTCAATACCCGAGAATATCCTCCTGTTGATATGGAGGCGTTTCGGGAACGACAGAAACGCAATGGCGGCTTGGTCGCTGGGGCACAGCGCATTTTCTCTGCCTTGCGGGAAATGCCCCAAACTATGCGACAGCTTTCTTGGGTACAATTCTTCAGTTTTTGCGGCATGTATTCCATATTTCTATTTTTTCCACCAGCTGTCGCTCGCAATATTTTCGGTGCCACTAGCGAAAGCTCTCCATTATATGCAGAAGGGGTGGAATGGGCAGGCATTTGCATGGCGGTATACAATGCCGTTTGCTTTAGCTTTTCGTTCCTGTTAGAACCTTTGGCAAAAGCCACCAGCCGCAAAATTGCCCATAGCATTTGCTTGCTAGCCGGTGCCGTCGGATTGATTTCCCTGGTTTTCATTGAAGATAAATATACTTTGTTGGTGGCTATGGTGGGCGTTGGAATTGCTTGGTCGAGTATTTTGGCCATGCCCTATGCCATGTTGGTCAGTAGCATTCCCCAAAATCGCAGTGGTACGTATATGGGGATTTTCAACTTTTTCATTGTCTTGCCGCAAATTTCTATTTCCCTAGGTATGGGATGGCTGATGGAGAATTTCCTCAATGACAATCGCTTGAGTGCTGTTGTGTTGGGTGGTTTCTTCTTCATTGCTGCCGCGATTTTAACCCAACGGGTCAATGCGGAAGCCGAAAAAGGAGAACAGGCAGATTCGGCACAGCCATCAACAGAAGCCGGCAAAACTTCCAAGTTGCCTGGTAAAGTGGAACCGCAGTTGTAACGCTCGAGTCCGAATTTTAAAAACCACAAATTAGCCGTTTAGGGGTGGACCCTGTCCATCCCCTAAACAAGTTTTTTGGTTTCTGTTGGTGGATTGTTTTCGAGCTCAAACAAATCGGATAGTGGCAAACAACGAATAGGTGGCCTTCTATTCAGAAAAGGAACTATCTGTTAGGTTACAGTTGGGAATTTCCCGATCTCAAGCGGTGCTGGAGGATTTGCAACTTTGTTCAAACCTATCCATGAATCGAAAATGAATTTTGCGATCGCGCAGGCACTGGTCCCAGCAAAAGACGGGTATGCCACCGTTGATGTGGGCATTGAAGGAGATAAGATTTCTCAAGTAGGGGAAGCTAACGGCATTCGCTTTTCGGCAGCCCAGACAATTGACGCTCACAACCAACTGCTGCTACCCGGTTTTGTCAACGCCCATACCCACTCCTCTGAAATTTGGCAGCGGGGCACGATCCCGCCTTATCCTTTGGAATTGTGGATTGCCCAGTTGCACGAGTTTTCACCGCCAGATCCAGAACAAATTTATTTGGGAGCTTTGGCAACGGCAGTGGAAACTTTGCTGTCGGGAGGCACCACGGTTGTCGATCATTTGGTTTTAATTCCCGGCAAGGAAATTGAAACTGTGGAAGCGGCGGTTCGAGCTTACCGCGAAATTGGGATTCGGGCATTTGTCGGTCCTTTGATTCAAGACCAATCCCTAGAAACGGGCATGCCATCTCCATCTACAGATGCTGCCAATGAGAGTGGGTCTTATTACACCAGCACTGAAGAAATTTTGGCGATGATGCGGGAGGTGGTGGAGCGATTTCACGACCCAGCCGCTGGCATTCACGTTATGGTAGCTCCTACAGGCGGTCAGTTGTGCTCTGACGAACTATTTGCCGGTTGCATGGAACTGAGCGATCGCTTTTCATTATGCCGCCACGCCCATTTATTGGAAACCAAAGCCCAAAAAATGCTGGCTTGGGAAAAATACGGTTGCAGTGCTGTAGAACACTTGCAGCGTTTGGGATATCTCAGCGATCGCACTTCCTTGGCACATTGTATCTGGCTGGAGGAAAGCGATCGAAAAATTCTGGCCGAGCATCAATGTAGTGTGGTTCACAATCCCCTCAGCAATTTACGGCTGGGCAGCGGCATTGCCCCAATTTTGCACTACCGACAGTTAGGGGTTAACGTGGCATTTGGCTGCGATGGGGCAGCGAGCAACGATTCCCAAGATTTGCTGGAAGCCATCAAAGTTGGAACTTTACTGCACAATACCACAGATTTCGATTATCGCCACTGGATTCATCCCCGAGAATCTGTGGAAATGGCAGCATGGGGTGGTGCCAAAGGATTGGGCATGGAGCGAGTGTTGGGAAGTTTGGATGTTGGCAAACAAGCCGATTTGGTTCTATACGATTTAACCAATCTTTCGCTGCTGCCGCGTACCGATCCCATTGGTTTGCTGGTGATGGGGCGACCTTCGCAAGCGGTGAGTGCTGTTTGGGTCAACGGTCGCCAAATCGTAGCCAACGGGCAAGTTACCACCATTGATGTCAAGGCTCTGCGTCAGGAATTATTTGCCCGCAGCCAATGGCAAGTAAACCGCCAATCGGAAAACGTGCGAAAATTGGAATCTCCTTACCGTCAAGTAATGGGGTTATCGGAGTAGGTATTGAGAGCGTACCGAACTTGGGAAATGGAAAATACCATGAATTGTTTTTTCCCATGCCCTGGTTCTGACAAACCGATGGGTCAACCCCCTCAAAACTTCGTTGGAAAGCACGTATGATGGTGGTAGTGGAATCAACAGGGATGGAACCAAAATGGTGCCTAAATTGCAGAGATGGCACTCATCTATTAGTCAGTTATTTGCTAGCTTACGTGCTGGATTGGCCAACAATCGCTTATCTAGAGTAAAAGCGGCGGTGACCATTGCGATCGCAGCTTGCGGTATGACCCTGGTGGTTCATTGGGGTCGCCACAGCGATGCTTTTATTCGGATGGAGTTAGCTGTATTTGACCAGATGGTGCGTTTATCGCCGAATCGTGGCATCGACGAGCGAATTCTTATTGTGGGAATTACGGAAAAAGATATTCAACAGCAAGACAGTTGGCCCCTCAAAGACCGGGTTGTGGCGAAGTTACTACAAACCTTACAAAACTACAATCCCCATACCATTGGCATCGATCTTTATCGAGATCGTCCCATGGAACCCGGCCACCAAAAGTTGGTCAAACAACTGCAAGCACCTAATGTTTTTGGAATTACCAACCTGGGCAACGGTGCCAACGATGGTGTCGAACCACCTCCTAGTTTACCATCAGAGCAGGTGGGATTTAACGATGTGGTCTTGGATATCGATGGCGTAGTACGTCGCAATATTTTATCTGTGACAACCAGCGATCGCGGTCAGTTATATTCCTTTTCCCTGCGATTGGCGTTGCATTACCTGCAAGATCGCGTGCCGCCACCGACAACCAGGCAAACCAAACCAAAAACCATTCACTGGGGAGAAGCCGCATTTACACCTTTACCATCCCATGCGGGTGCTTATGAAAACTTAGACAATCGTGGCTATCAAATTCTTTTGCAATATCGTACTGACAAGATCCCCGGCCGCGAAATTTCTTTGCAAGATGTTCTCAACCAAAATTTTAAGCCTGATTGGGTCGAAGATAAAATTGTCATTATCGGTACGGTTGCCCCCAGCGGTCGCGATTTGTTCTTTACGCCCTACAGTCCTACAGAACAGGAACATCCGAAAATGCCTGGGGTGCGCATTCACGGGCAAATGGTCAGCCAATTGCTTGACGTTGTCAATGGGAAACAGCAGTTATTTTGGTTTTGGCAACCTTGGCAAGAACTGGTTTGGCTTTTGGCATGGGCAGTCATTGGTGGGGGATTGGCTTGTAAATGCAACCATCCAATAACCATCGCTTTATCCGAACTAACAGCGATCGCCATTTTGTGGGTAGGAAGTTTTGGCCTTTTTCTGCACCAGGGATGGGTTCCGGTGGTAGCACCAACTACAACTTTGCTCTTGAGTGGAGGCATTGTTGTTGCCAGCCAAGGCTATCAATCCCGAAAGCAAGAACAAATGGTGATGAAATTGCTAGGGCAAAATGTTTCCCAAGAAGTGGCTTTAGCTTTATGGAACAATCGGGATTACTTACTAAAATCCGGTAAAATGCCGGGGCAAAAACTGGTAGCTACGATTTTGTTTGCCGATATCAAAGATTTTAGTACGTTTTCCGAACAAATGAGTCCAGAAAAGTTAATGGATTGGCTGAATGAATATCTGGCCTTGATGGCAGAACAAGTACAGGTTCACCACGGAATTATTAATAAATTTACGGGAGATGGTTTGATGGCGGTTTTCGGCGTTCCCATCCCCCGTCAAAATCCCCAAGAAATTGCTGTAGACGCACAAGCGGCTGTTTCCTGTGCGTTAACCATTCGCGATCGCGTGGTCAGCCTCAACCAAGAACGCCAACATCAAGGATGGCCGCCGGTACAAGTGCGCATTGGCATTTTTACGGGACCGGTAGTAGTAGGCAGTTTGGGCAGCAAACAGCGTTTGGAATACGGGGTTATTGGCGACAGCGTTAACATTGCTTCCCGTTTGGAAAGCTGTGAAAAACACCGCCAACCCAGCGATTGCCGCATTCTCACTGCTGCCGAAACCCAACAATACCTCGGCGATCGCTTTCAAGTAGAATCTTGGGGACCAATTGCTTTAAAAGGGAAGCATCAGGTTGTTCGCGTTTATCGCATTATAGATGGATAAAAGCATGGAAGCTTGAAAAAATTACGAAAAAGCCATCATTTTCTAGATTTATTCAGACTTTTTCTAACTTACATATAGGTTGGCTTCGTTAGAAAATATGCTCAATTGTCTCCGGTCAATCTTGGTTTTCCTCCGATTCGTCCGAGCCTTCAGATGCTGATGATGTTTCCGTATTTTCTGATTCGGTTGATTCGTCCGAGCCTTCAGATGCTGATGATGTTTCCGTATCTTCAGCTTCCGATGCCGACCCCGATTGCAGATCGCTCAAAGCCGCTTCTACTTTTTTTATCCCTTCTTCATTGCCAGCTTCTTTATAAAGGTTTTTGGCAGTTTCTAGAGCTTTTTTCGCTTCTGCCATACGCCGGCGTTCTGCCAAAGCCGTTCCTAAATGATAATGAGCATCCGCATTTTCCGGAGCCATTTCAATCAAACGCCGGTAAGTAACAATGGCACGAATGTATTGTTCTTGTTCTAAGTACAGCTCGCCAATGGCAGCTTGTGCCTTCGTCAGATTCGGTTGGGAAGAAACAGCTTGCCGGTAAGATTCGATCGCGCGATCGGTTTTGTCTTGCTGTTCCCACAAACGACCGATTTGATAGTAAATTTCGCCGTTTTCTGGCTCTAACTCTGCTGCCTTTTGAAACGACATCAAAGCCGCTTCGTGATTGCCGTCTTTTAACCAGGCCAGCCCCAAATTTAAGTGCGTGCTAGCCTGGTTGGGAGCCAAGTTGGCGGCCTTTTGTAAAGGTTCGATGGCTTCTTGGGGATTCCCTTGACGCAGCAGGGTAGCACCAATGGATTCGTAAGCTCTAGCATTGGTATCGTCGAGGGCAATGACTTCTTGGAATGCCTGCAAAGCAGCTTCGTAATCTTGCTGGCGCATTGACACCACCCCAAGTCCCATATAAGCATTTTTAATTAATTGGGTGTTGTTGCTATTGCTGCTATTGCTTGCTGTCGAACTTCCCTGTTGGAGGGCAATAACTTCTCGATAGGCTTCGGTAGCACGTTGGTTGTTGCGCATTTGAGCTAGAGCAAACCCCATGGCATAGTGAAAATTAGCGTTTTCTGGTTCTAACTCAATCGCTTTTTCGTAAGCTTCCACAGCTTTTTCGTAGTTTTGCTGGCGGGTATAAATGTAGCCAATACCAGAAAAAATGCGTGGATTTTCTTTATCTAGACGGGCAGCTTGTTTGTAAACCTGCAAGGCTTCTTGCAATTTTCCAGAGTCGAACAATTCCCTGCCTTCTTGCAGCAATTCGGAAAGTTCGGTGGAATTTTGTGCTAGCTGCCAAGATGGCGTAGCCGAGTCGGGAGTTGCGGTGGCAGTTCCCGACCAAGCAGTTGCCAACCAAAGGGTGAATGTGAGGAGGAGTTTTTTATTCACGATTCCAAATTTTACTCGATTTGCAACTTTAGGCGAACAAATTTCGTTTACACTAAACGTACAGGTTCGTTCGGTGGTAGTGCTAGAGAATTAGAGATTGGTGGTATGCAGCATGAAAGCTGGCACCTGGAAAATTTGTACCTGCCATTGGTTTCCAGAAACAAACCAGGCAAAAATGTTTTACAGACCAGTGTTGGCTTTTCCGGATTGTCATCTACAATTCCCATAGCAACGAAACAAGCAGCGTTTGACGAGTTTCCATTCAGGAGGTACAACTTTATGATTTTATCAACAAGTGACGTTCTTCAAAACAGAACGGTGGAAGAATATCTGGGCGTCGTTTCCGCAGAAGTCGTTTACGGCGGTAATGCTTTGCGAGATTGGTTTGCTGGATTTCGCGACTTTTTAGGTGGTCGAACGGGTAGTTACGAAAATCTGTTCAAAAAAGGCCACCAGAAGGTTTTGGAAGAATTGCAAGAACGAGCAGAAAACCTCGATGCCAATGCTGTAGTGGGAATTCAAATCGATACGGGAACGATTAACGTGGATGAAAAGGGGTCCATGATGGTGATTACGGGAGTTGGTACAGCTGTGCGCATATCAGAATAACATTTTGAACGGCAAACAGGAGAACCATTGGTGGCAGCAAAACGATTTTCCAGGTGGCTAAAAGGATGGATAGTTGGGTTCATAGTTGGCTGGCTGGGGTTGGCTGATGGTGCGATCGCGAATCCTACGCCACCCAAGCTGCCATCGCCGTGGCTGGTGCAATCCAACTCCAACGACCCAGCCAATCGCCAACCAAATTCCCAACAGACAGATAGCAATCGCCGATTGGCGGTTACCTTAGTACAACAGGGAATCGAACAGGCACGTCAGGAAAACTATTCCCAGGCCGTTGCTAAATTGCGTTCGGCTACCGAAGCGATACCCGATTGGGCAGGTGCCCACTACAATTTAGGTGTGGCTTTGGGATTGTCGGGAGACTTACAAGCTGCCATTGACAGCTATACCCGTGCCATCGAACTCAATGACAAGTTGGTGGAAGCTTATGTCAATCGGGGATTGGCAAAAGCACGTCAAGGCAATCTATCCGCTGCCATCGATGACTACGATCGGGCCATCGAGTTGGACAGCGATCGCGTTTTGGCTTACTACAATCGTGGCGTAGCCAAAGCTAGTTTAGCCGAACGTCGTTCCCAAAATGCCGAACAATTGTGGCAAAAAGCCATCGACGACTACAGCGAAGCCATCCAACGGGATACCACCTTGGTGGATGCCTACATGAACCGGGGATTTGCCTATTTCCAGCAGCAGGAATACGTAGATGCCGTTGCCGATTATTCCTCAGTAATTTTCCGCAATCCCAAATCCATCGATGCCTACTACAACCGGGGATTGACTTATTTGGAATTGGGTTGGCGCCAAGAAGCGATCGCGGATTTTCGCAAAGCATCGCAGTTGGCTTTGGATGCCGACCAACTATCTCGCTATCGGAAATTCATTCAACTGCTGCAATCGTTGGCGAACCCACCTCAGTCATGAGGGGGCAAACCAGTTACAATATAAAGCAAATTTCTGGTTGGTATGGCAACCAGCCCTTCGGCAAGCTCGGGGCAAGTTGGAGAAAACTGTATGGGCCAAGATCTAAGAGCCAAAATTCATCGGTTGGTGGATAGCATTTCCGACGAACGGTTAGCCATTCTCTGGCCGCATTTACAAGAAGTTGCTTGTGATGTCTGGATGTTAAGCAAAATTGAAGCAGCTCAACAACG
>CAYZHY010000038.1:0-31942 GCA_964477525.1 uncultured Geitlerinema sp.
CATCGGAGAAAACAACCAATTATATCTCCCAAGCTCCCACGCTCCCAAGCTCCCACGCTCCCACGCTCCCACGCTCCCACGCACCCACGCTCCCACGCACCCACGCTCCCAAGCTCCCAAGCTCCCACTCCTCCCACTCCTCCCACTCCTCCCACGCCCCTATTGCGGTGAGCGTAGTCAAACCGCAAGCTCCCATGCCCAAACAACTACCGTTCCTGAACCAAAACAAAGGGAGAAACAATGAGAGCGTCAAACTCTTTGCTGGGTTTTTCGCTCCAGGCGGATAATTCGTCTTCAGAAGGTTTGCGGATGAGTTCTTTGCCAATCCAGTGCTGTACGTAGGGAACGTTATCTTCAGCTACGGCAGTGCCGACTTCTGCTAAATCTAATTGTTCGTGAACCAAAATGACCGCATCGCGTTTGACGTGAGGGAGTAGCCACGACCACTTGGCTATATCGACGGAGTTGGCGAGTTGGGTTTGCAGGTCGCTCATGAGCAATTTTGAATTCGACAGCTATGGTCAGCTATTGTAGCTAACGATTGTTATCTTCCCAAATCGTGCATTTGATTGATGAGGTGGGTACAGCGATCTGTAACGGCTTGCAAATCTTCTCGATGGGTGGATGGGGGAGCTGCGATCGCTTCGCCAATGCGTACGGTTACGGGAACCGAACGAGGAACGTTGGATTGACCCGAAAAAATTTCATGAGTCCCCCACAAACAAACGGGAACAATGGGAGCTTGGGCTTTAGCGGCAATTAAAGCTGCTCCCAACTTAGGCGAGTGAATACGTCCGTCTTTACTGCGGGTTCCTTGTAAGAAAATGCCCGTCGCCCAACCGTGTTCTAAATATTCCAAGGCCGCACGTAACGCTTGGCGATCGCTGCTTCCCCGTTTCACCGGATAGGCACCGTATAGAGAGATCGCCTGTTTCAAAACTGGCACTTCAAACAATTCTTCCTTCGCCATAAAAGCCACCGGACGGCGCATGCAGTTGGAAAGCAACGGAGGATCTAAATTACTGGCATGATTGCTGGCAATTACCAAAGGTCCTTGTTGGGGAACATGCTCCGCTCCATAAATTTTCCCGCGAAAATAAGTATGCAGCATGGGACTAACCACCGACCACTTAAACAAGTGGTAGAGAATCAAGCTTTTGACAGGCTCCCGTTGTTTTTTTTCGCTGGTTTTTGTGGCTTGTGTCATTTCTTTACGAAACAGTAAGAGACAGAGGCAAAGGTTCTCTAAATAGAAATTGTCCCATCCAAAGATGGGACCGTTTCCTTATTTCTTAAGTGTTACTGAATGGCGGCAGCGTTGCTGATATTGTCCAAGGTCAACTCGGAACAGGTACGCTTAATCAGTCCGGTTAAAACATTTCCCGGTCCAATTTCTATAACTTTTTCGATACCTTCTTCTGGCAATCGTAAGGAGATTTCTCGCCAGCGCACTTGTCCGATCATTTGTTCTTGCAAGCGGTTTTTCAGGGTACTCGCATCGGTGGATGGCGACGGATCCACATTGGACAAAACGGGAACTTTGGCATCGGTTAATTGGGCTTCATCTAAGACTTTTTGGAACTCGGCCGCCGCATCTTTCATCATGGGCGAATGAAAAGCACCGGATACGTCGAGTTTGGAGACCCGCCGTGCTTTCACATTCTCGATCGCCTCATCTACCGCTTCTGGCGTTCCCGAAATAACGACTTGCAGGGGACTGTTGTCGTTGGCGAGAACGGCATCGGGCGTTTTTTCCAGTTGGGCTTCCAGTTGGCTGCGGTCGAATTTCATTAAGGCTGCCATTTTACCACCAGAAGCACGATCCATCAGCTCGGCCCGACGTTTGACCAGTCGCAAACCAGTTTCAAAATCAAAAACACCAGCGGCATACAAAGCCACGTATTCTCCCAAACTGTGACCGGCAACAACCTGGGGTTGGTTGCCCCGGTCGTACATGAGATCGACCAAAATGCTCTCGATAACGTAGAGAGCTGGTTGGGTGTAGAGAGTACGAGATACTTGCCCGTCGGGATTTTGACAAACTTCTACCACCGACCAGTCTAAAATTTCTTCAGCTTGTTGAAATTTCATTTTGCCTAGGGGCAAATCCACAAGATCGGACTCCATGCCCACAGCTTGCGATCCTTGTCCGGGAAATACCCATGCAATTTTATTGGCTTGGTCCATATGCGAAAAAATCGATTTTTCTTGTCATCTATTGATATTGGTGACCTGTGGTGGCATTCCGATTGACAGCGTTGGTGTTACCATCCCCATTCAAAAATAGCAGCTCCCCAGCTCAAGCCAGCACCAAATCCGGAAGCGGCAATGACATCTCCCGATTGAATTTTTTGTTGGCGGACAGCTTCATCCAGCACAACGGGAATGGAAGCTGCCGATGTATTGCCGTAGGTGGCGAGGTTGCTGAGGATTTTTTCGGAGGGGACTTGCAAGCGATCGCCCACAGCATCCAGAATCCGCTGGTTGGCTTGATGTAACAGCAGCCAATCCACCTGTTCGATATCCATTTGGGCGCGGAATAGGGCTTTCTCGATCGCTTCGGGAACCCGTTTGACGGCAAAGCGAAATACCTCTTTGCCATTCATAAAAATGGGTTGGTAGTTGCCTTGGGTAATGGCAACATCGTCTATTAAGTGATAGGTTTCCCCTTGATAGGGAAGCTGCAAGCAATCGTTTTGACTGCCATCGCTGCAGAGTTCAAACCCCAACAACCGATCGCGATCGCTGGTTGCTTGCACCACCACGGCACCAGCCCCATCGCCAAACAGCACGCAAGTCCGGCGGTCGGTCCAATCCACCCAGCGAGATAAAAGATCCGCACCAATGACCAAAGCATTGCGATAGGTACCGGTCCGCAGAAACTGGGCAATCGTCACCAAACCGAACAAGAAACCGGAACAAGCCGCTGTTAAATCAAAAGCTACGGCTTGCGGGGCTTCTAATTCTTTTTGGATTTTGCCTGCACTGCCAAACAAATCGTCTGGCGTGGAAGTGGCTAGTACGATCGCATCCAAATCGGTAACATTCAAACCAGACATCGCGATCGCTTCGCGAGCTGCCTGAGCTGACAATGCCACCAAAGACTCCTTGGGATTAGCAACACGTCGCTGTCGAATACCGGTACGGGTTGCCACCCAATCATCAGAGGTTTCCACCAGCTTACTGAGGGTATGGTTATCGAGGGAAGCTGCCGGCATGGCAGAACCGCTCCCCGTTATGGCCATCCCTACCTTTGCATCAATCAAGATTTTATCTCCCAGCTAAAATGAAAGCGAGTGTAAAAATACGATCGTATAAAAGAATTATCAAATTCGATCCGATTCGTTGCCAATTAGCTTTCAGGCGATCGCAGCGCCTACCAGACCAAACCAATTCTGGGGGAGAAACCACAAAACGATCGAATAAAGATTGGCCAATGTTAGCGGCAGACGCGTTGTTTTGCTTGGAGGAGAATTAGGAAAACCTGCTAAAGTTTTCTCTTTAGCGGGCATCCTTCGGAAAAAGACGGATCCACCATTTCAGCGTCAGCAAGTTGTGGAGTCATCAGTTCGAGCAGAACTAGTATAAATAGGGGAGTGGTACTGCTCGTTGGCAGCCAGCTCCCCAACGCATTGCTAACGAAATCCTCCATAGCCAGAGCCGGCGCCTTCCCCGAAAGGAAACTACACCATCACGGCATGAAGTCTTGTGGATACATATGCTAAACGGCATCTTCTGCTAGTTCGTTATCTCCACGATAGCGATCGTGTAGTTTTTTCAGAATTTCGCGTTCCACCGCTTCGTTAGCCAAACGAATGGCACTTTGTATAGAAGCTGCTTGCGAAGAACCGTGGCTGATGACACAAATACCATTGACACCCAATAACAAGCCGCCTCCGTGTTCTACATAATCAATTCGTTGGCGAATGCGGTTGAGGGTGGGTTTGAGCAGTTCCATATCCACGCGGGAATCTACTTGCGAGAGTTCTTGTTGGAAGATTTGCAAAACAGTATTTCCCACGGCCTCCGCAAATTTCAACAGTACGTTGCCAACAAATCCGTCGCAGACAACTACATCAAAGTCACCTGAAAGAACATCGCGCCCTTCGGCGTTGCCCACAAACGGAATTTTAGGGTTGTTCTTTAAAAGTTCGTAAGTGCGAATGGTTAAGTCGTTGCCTTTTTTGGCTTCTTCGCCAATATTGAGCAAGCCAACTTTGGGATTGTCGATTCCCAATACGTACTGGCTGTAAATGGCGCCCAAACTAGCAAACTGCTCTAGATATCGAGCTCGCGTGTCAACATTTGCCCCCACATCCAAAACCAGTACTTGTTTTCCGGGTACCATGGTGGGGAAAATTCCCCCAATAGCAGGCCGCTCGATTCCTGGCAAACGCCCCAAACGCAGCAAGGAGGCTGCCATTGTCGCTCCCGAGTGACCGGCTGAAACCAAAGCGTCGGCTTCGCCGCGTTTGACCAGTTCGGTAGCTACGCCAATGGAAGATTGAGGCTTGCGTTTGACAGCACTCAAAGCTTCTTCGTGCATACCGATGATGTCGCTGGCTGGAACGATATCTAGGGCAGAAGAACTGCCATGCCGTTCGAGGGCAGCTTCTACTTGTTGTGGATCGCCCACCAACAAGATTTTCGCTGGCAGTTCGTTTGCGGCTTTTAGCGCACCTGCGACGATGGTGTCAGGGGCATAATCCCCTCCCATCGCGTCAACTGCAATCCTTGCGCACGTCGATCCCATTGACCAAATTTTTATAGAAACCTTAGAAATTCTACCAGCTAAACTATTGACACTTTCAAGAATTCTATTGGTAAGATTCTCGCTTCATCGAGTGTGCCTAGATGAACCAGCTACGAACTAATCCATCTGCTAGCTACAGGGCCCCTCGGCGAGCTTAGCTTTCTTCTGCCCTGCAGTAAACGTACGTCGGATCGATGGTAACACATTGTTTCGCGGTCCTGACCACTGGTGCGGTAAGCATCCTTTTGATGGCGGTTTCAGCTGCCGCAGTCGTTTTTCATCCATCCGGTGCTGCTACACAAACAGGGCTTTCAAGCTTCCATGCCTTTGTGTAAGCTACGAATGGTGATTTCTTCTTCTATGTAGATAGGTTGTGCAACTGCTGTGGGGATTGTTGCCAACTCCCGAAAAAATCGCCAGCATATTTTGTTTATCTCGTTTTTTTCAAGGAAACATTATGGTTTGGGAACCTTTCAGTGCTAGTTTGCTAGCTTTGTGGTTGCAAGGGGCCAATCGGTCGATTCCCTATGCCGAACAAACGAAAATGTGGCTGTGGCCCGTGTTTCCCAGCACGGCTGTTGTAACAGCAGATGGGAACTGCCGTAGCCGCGAGCAGTGCTTAACTCAAAAGCGCGTCCAAGCGTATATCAACACTTTAGCAAAGCACCGATGGAGCCCATCCCAACAAGGGGTATGGATTCAATCGGGCTGGCAAGTGCTAGCTAGCAATCAGGGAACTGTGGCGTTTCCGGCTGCTTCTTTAACAAAAATTGCTACTTCGTTGGCGGTGCTGGCGCGGTGGGAAGTCGATCGCCAGTTTGAGACGTTGGTGGGAAGCAACGGTCAAATTCAAGGCGGTGTTTTACAAGGAGATTTGATTGTGGTTGGCGGTGGCGATCCGCTTTTTGTTTGGGAAGAAGCGATCGCGGTTGCCAATCGCCTCCACCAGTTGGGCATCGATCGCATAGCTGGCAATTTAGTAATTTCGGGCAATTTTGCCATGAACTACGAACGCGACCCCAAAAAAGCCGGAGAGTTATTGAAAAAGGCTATCAATGCCAAAAATTGGCCGTATGAGGCGGTTTCTCAGTACAGACAGATGCCTGCCCAAACCCCCCGACCGCACCTAGCGATCGCTGGCCAAGTACGCACCACCAGCAATCTCCCACCGAAGTTTACGCCGTTCCTTCGCCACAATTCGTTACCGCTCATTGAAATTCTCAAACAAATGAATATTTACAGCAACAATGCCATGGCCGAAATGCTGGCGGAGTTGGCAGGAGGTGCCCCTAAGGTAGCTGAAATTGCTGCTGGGGAGGCGGCTGTTTCTCCTGATGAGATCCAATTGGAAAACGGTTCCGGTTTGGGATTGGGAAATCAGATTTCTCCACGGGCAGCTTGTGCCATGTTGCTAGCCATTCAACGCCATTTACAACCGGCCGGATTGAGCGTTGCCGAGCTGTTTCCCGTTGCCGGTCGCGATCGCGGTACGTTGGTAGGGCGCAACCTTCCCGATGCTACCGTGGTCAAAACCGGAACGTTAGCAAATGTGAGTGCTTTAGCCGGCTTGTTACCCACCCAAGACCAAGGATGGGTATGTTTCGCCACCATCGATCGCGGTACCAACATTTCCCTATTTCGCCAGCAACAAGACCAACTGTTACAAAATTTGCTGCAAGATTTGGGCAAAAACCAGCGTTTATCTTTACTTCCCTTTAGTCGCGATCGCTCTTGGATCCCCACTCAGAAACCATTTTTAGGCGATCCTAGCCGTCAGGAGGTATTGTTGGGAGGGTAGTTGGGAGCATCGGGGCTTCGGGGCATGGGAGCATCGGAAAAAACAACCAATTATATCTCCTACGCACCCACGCACCCACGCACCCACGCTCGGTACGCTCCCAAACTAAGGAACAATCTCCGTAACCACCCGACCTCCTTCCAGTACAATTTGTTGGTCTTGCAATCTGCCCTTCGCTTGCGGTCCGGTTGATGTCATAGCTGGGTCGCTTTGATGGTAAACCACATCCCCGGTGGCAGTGAAGGTTTCTTCAGCTAAATCCCACCTCAAACGATTCGATTGCAAGCGGGAATCATCTTGAGTTGCAGTAGCTACTACGTTTCCGGTTGCAAACATGGTTTGCTGTTGTAAGTCGAGCAGACCTCGATCGCCTTGGAGGGTAAATTCTTTTTGGCGGTGAACCATGGTTACGGGAGTGGGAGAATTCACCGTTTCCTGCTGTATATTCCACTCCAAGCGATCGCTGTTTACGGTAATGGGAGGTTCTCCCATTACGACTTTGGCGTTTTGCTGCAAAATGGCAATTTCTTTATCTAGCTGAACTTTTCCACGGTCGGCGGTAGCGCGATCGCGTACTTGTTCTTTATCTTCTTTACTGTAGCGTTCGATATTAACTTCCGTTTCGCTACTAGCTTGTTTGGCATCAAGTTCCCACAAGACTTTTTGCGTTTTGAGGCGCAAACGGGAAGCTTTGTCGGTCATCACCACATCGCCGGTGAGTTCCACGCGACTTTGTTTGTTATAAACTTTCCCTTCCTGTGCCAAAACCTCGGTTTGGTCCTGTACGCCGCGTAAATTTCCCCGTACCAGCAATAAATCTTTTTGGGGATACCATTCCAACTCATCCCCATACAAAACCGTTCCATCTGATTTTTGTTTGGCTACGACATTGCCCTGCAACACAATGGTTTTGCCATCTTCGTAGATGGTACCGGTGTCTGCCTCGACTTCGTAAGCAACCTGACCGTCCTGATAAAGTTCTCCTTGCGGTTTTTTGACCGAGGCTACGTTGCGGTCTTGATTGTAGGCAGCTTCGGTGGCATCAACAGTCCACAAACGCTCTCCTTCGGAATTGAGCTGTTTTAAGCTGACATCGTTGAAGGTGAGTTGGTTGTCAATTCGCTCGCGGATATTGGTGTCGGTACTTTCTGGGGAATCGTCGCTTTCTTCGGAGGAACTGCAAGCGGTTGTAGCGAGCAGCAAACAAAATAAAAAACCAGCAACTGTCTGCCGTTTGCGCTTGAAAAAAAATGAAGTTATCACTTTCGTTTGATTGGCGTACAATATAGCACAACGAAGGGGAGCATGGAAGCGTCGGAGCATGGGAGCATGGGGGAAAATAACTTATTATAAGTTTCTATCTCCCAAACCCCCAAGCTCGGTAGACCTTCCTATAGCAACTATCCTTCTTCTGCGGAATCCATCATTCCCATTCCAGACATGGAACGATAGCGGTCTGAGTAGGGATTGGATGTTTGATGGTGGTGGTGGCGATCGCCTTTTTGAATGTCTTCTTTGACCGCTTCTAAGTCAATATAGCGATCGGCAACATTAATCAAGCTATCGCTGGTCATGGCACGCAAGCTGACCACTTCCACCCGCGCACCTTTATAGCTAACCGCATTGACAGCATAGGCAAGGTCGCCATCGCCACTGACCAAAACGGCCGTATCGTAGGCCCCTACCAGAGACATCATATCAACGGCAATTTCCACGTCGAGGTTGGCTTTTTTGGAACCGTCGGGCAACTGCACCAATTCTTTGTCTACAACCCGATAGCCGTTGCGACGCATCCACAACAAGAATCCTTGTTGTTTTTCATTGGTGCGATCGACCCCCGTGTAAAAGAAAGAACGCAATAGGCGAGATCGCCCGGTCAAGCGGCACAATAATTTGGTATAGTCAATTTCAATGCCTAATTGTAAAGCAGCATAGAAAAGGTTGGAGCCATCAATAAAAATCGCTACACGTCCGCGATTTTCCCATAGTTGTTCTGGAGTAAAAATGCATTCACTGTCTTGACGATCGAACATGATTGTTTATACCTCTTTTGTTATCTGATATAGAAATTTTGTGGGAAATATCCTGACTGTTAGATTTCTACTTTTTCAACTTTTTTGTTTTTTTTAGGCACTATCAGCCTTGTTTTCCCAACTTGGGACTTTTGGAGCGAACCACTTCATTCCACCTTTTTCCCGGCCAGTTAAACAGAAATGGCGGGAACAGGTTTTGGCTCGAACTGGTATGTAGAAGTATCAGCCAGGAAGCTCCTCGGTGAGGTGGCAATTTGGCCAACCTCTACCGAGACAAACTATTCCAAACGGCGAAATACAGGTTTTGGTTTTTCAATTGGTTGGTTGGCTGGCAAGATCCCCCAGCAAGCGTGAACGGAATAAGGGGCTTTTTCACCAATTGTGTCTCGATCTTCAAAATTTACAGCCAAACCCAACTGCTGATAGATTTTCGTACTTAATTGGGGCACAACTGGAGAAAGCAGGTAAGCTGCGAGACGCACTGATTCCAAAACGGCGTACAGAAGCTCTTCTACAGCACCTTGCTGTTTCTGCTTGTAAAGCGTCCAGGGTTCTTGCTCGTCTATGTATTTATTACCAGTTCTTACCAACTCTAGGATAGCTTGACAAGCTTCGCTATAGCCAAGTTGCTGGTAAGCTTTCTTTACTTTCTCGCCAACCTCTTGCCCGATTTGCTTGAGAGGGTTGTCATCAGCCACTTTCTCGGCAGTTACATTAGGTAATTTACCATCGCAATATTTGCGGCTCATGTTCAAGCTGCGATTGAGTAAATTTCCCAAATCGTTGGCTAGGTCGGCATTTAGAGTCGTAATAAAACGAGAATGGTTAAAATCCCCATCACGGCCAAATTCAATTTCTTTTAAGAAATAGTAGCGTACGGCATCGGAACCGTAGTCGTCTGCCAGCCGATCCGGATCTAGGGTATTTCCCAAGCTTTTGCCCATTTTTTGCCCGTCTTTGGTTAGAAAACCATGACCAAAAACGCATTTAGGTAACGGTAAATTAGCCGATAGCAGCATAGCTGGCCAGTAAACGGCGTGAAAACGCAGGATATCTTTACCAATTAAATGCAAGTCAAAGGGCAACCATTGAGAAGCTTTTTCTAACGTGGGTTCTTCACCGGGTTCCACTAAGGCGGTTACGTATCCCAATAAGGCATCGAACCAAACATAAAGGGTGTGATTGGGATCGCCAGGAACTGGAAATCCCCAATCTAAATGAACCCGAGAAATCGAAAAATCTTGCAACCCTTGCTTGACGAAGTTTAGCACTTCGTTGCGACGCATTTCTGGTTGAATAAATTCGGGATGCTGGGCATACAAATCTTCTAGCTGGCTTTGATATTTACTCAAACGGAAAAAATAGTTTTCTTCATCCCGCCATTCCGCTTGTTTGTTGGGATGAATGGGGCAGCAATGACCATCAAGTAGTTCTCTTTGGTCTTTAAATTCTTCGCAGGAAACACAGTACCATCCTGTCTGCCTGCCGAGGTAAATATCACCGGCATCCCACACTCTTTGAAAGAATTCTTTAACCAAATTTTCGTGTCGGGGTTCGGTTGTCCGAATAAAACGATCGTATTGAATATCAAGTTTTTGCCACAAGTTATCAAAGCCAGTTGCGATTTCGTCGCAATAATCTTGAGGCGATCGCCCAACTTCTTGAGCGGTACGTTGAATTTTTTGACCGTGTTCGTCGGTTCCGGTAACCAACCGTACGGATTTCCCCTGCAATCGTTGGAATCTCGCCATGGCATCGGCAGCCATGGTCGTGTAAGCGCTGCCAATATGGGGAAGAGCATTTACATAGTAGAGGGGCGTAGTGAGCGTAAATTTTTCTCGTTTTACATCCATTTGATTCATTGAGTTTTTTCTATTGCCAATTCTTTTGCTGTCGTTAAGTAGAATTTATTGACCAACGGTGGATTTGAAATTCTAGAGCCAATTGTTGCCAGAAGTTTAATTAATAGGAGAGCAGGATGGAGCAACGAACACCTAAAGTACCGCTCTATCCGAAAAAAAAACACGGATAACCCCATTCAAGCAGATTTTCATTTTTCTTAATACCTACTATCATAAGTAGAGGGGAAGCGCCAAGTCCCCTGCTTGCAATTGAGTTCTTTTTGCTTCAGTTTGCTACAGTTAACCAACTTGGTGGTTATTCTTGGTTTAACATGACAATTTTCCCAGTATGCAAGTTTTCCGAACTCTAGGAGTGGAATTCGCCAGAAATTGGTAAGCAAAAGCAATCGCCGAGCCTTCCTACCCAGAAGCTAGCCAACCTGTCTAACGGTCAAGCAAAATCGATCTGGAGAAAAGACGCTGGGCGTGCATTTGCAAGATCCCAAAAAAATTCTAAAAAATTTCATGTCTGCTACGTCTGCCTTACAAATGTCTCAGTGGTGTCTGAGGCTATTTCAAGTGCAAACTTCTGTTATCCATCGCGATCGCTTGCCTGTGGATACTCCTGCCATTGCCATTAGCAATCACCGCAGTTTTCTAGACGCTCCTTTAATGATGGTAGCGATGAACCGTCCCATTCGCTTTGCCTGCCACCATTATATGGGACAAGTTCCCCTCATGCGGGATTTGGTAACGGCTTGGGGATGTTTTCCTTTAGAATCGGTGCAAATGCGGCAGCAGCAGTTTTTTCACCAAGCTTCCCAATTTCTACAAACCCGTCAAGTAGTGGGCATTTTCCCGGAAGGGGCAGCGCCTATGGTACAGTACAGGTCCAAACGACAAGTGGGAAAATTCCAGCGAGGATTTGCTCATCTGGCTTTGCGATCGTCAGTTCCAGAATTGGCAGTGGTTCCCATTGCCATTATTTCGGAAGACGAAGTGGTCCAATCTCCCATTCCGGTGAAACTGCTGTCTTGGTTCGATCCCTCAGAACCTCTTTTTCAGCAAGATGCTTGGCATCCGGTCGTATTATACCGCCAAGTGACAGTGGCGATCGGGCATCCTTTTTGGATTAATGCTTCCCGTCGTCAAGCCTATCAAGGCAAACAAGCCAAGGAAATGGTCCAGGAAGTTTCGCAATACTGCTACCAAGAAGTAACGAGTTTGCTGGAACAAGGATTTTAAATTTTTAACGCTTAGCGGCAAAATTCATTTTTAAGACCTACCAAATCTAGCATTGATTGCTCATGAACAACAAAAATAACTTGCGAGTTCTCTCACCTACTCCTGAAAAACAAAACGCTCCCTTACTAATTTATTTTCCGGGCATGGATGGTACGGGAGAATTGCTCGTTTCCCAACTGCCCGATCTGCGCAAAATTTTTGATGTACGTTGCTTGCAGCTACCCCCTAACGATCGCTCCAACTGGCCAACGCTGGTGGATAGCGTGGTGATGCTGTTGGAAAAGGAAAAACGAAAACATCCCATGCGTCCCATCTATTTGTTGGGAGAATCTTTTGGTGGCTGCTGGGCGGTCAAAGTTGCGATCGCAGCTTCGGGATGGTTTGACCGGCTAATTCTCTGCAATCCCGCTTCCTCGTTTCGAGAGCAAACTTGGATGGCTTGGGGATCGTGCTTGTTGGTTTGGATGCCAAATTTTTTGCAGCCAGTTTCGGCGATCGCTCTGCTGCCCTTTTTAGCGTCCCTACATCGCATTTCCCCAGAAAATCGCCAAAAACTGATTCGTGCCATGCGATCGATATCGGCAGAAACCACAAATTGGCGTTTGTCGCTGTTGCGAGAATTTGATGTTTCTATAGAGCAATTGCGTTCTATTACTCAGCCAATTTTAGCGATCGCCAGTGGCAGCGATCGGTTGCTGCCTTCCGTACAAGAAGTACGGCGATATATGGATAATTGTCCCAACGCGGAAATGGTGGTTTTGCCCAAAAGCGGACATGCTTGCTTGATAGAAACAGAAATTAGTTTATATAAAATCATGAAAAGGCACCACTTTCTCCCTCGGATGCCTGTCACAGAACAGCTATCCTATAAGAAAGCGAGCTAACGAGGCGGTCTGGGTCGGAGAACCTGAACTTTCGCAAATGCTTGTTGCGACTGGCGGCGAGGACGGCTATCGTCGTAAATGCTATTGGTAACAACTTGCAAGCGATCGCGAGAATCTAGGGGGAGGGACATTTTCCGAATCACAAAATCCTGGTCCCAAGTTACTTTTCCCTCATTTTCCGTGACCAAAAGTTGTTCCTCTCCCCAGTTGCAATCTTCGGGATGGCATTTTCCCCAAGCATGAATCCAATATTGGTCGCCTTCCCGACGAATCGCCAATTTGGTATTGCTGCGGGTATTGACATCCACATTGGTCCACAAACCGACAAAAGGATGTTCTGCTTGCGGCGAGGGAGACGGTGACGTTGTGGTTGCAGTTGGGGTTGGGGAAGCAATGGGTCCGTTTGGCGGGGGAGTAGGCGTTGTGGCAAACATGGCTAAACCGCTGGCTAGCAGCAATCCCCCCAGAAAAAAACTAATCCATCGTTCCCACGGCGTGGATAGATCGAACCAATTGCCAACCCGACCGGCAACTGCTAGCAATAAAAACAATAACCCTGCTACAACCAGCAACGTGCTAATCGGAGCGTCGAATATGGGTTCCAGCCAATCCATAATTTAACTGACAGTAGTAAACTGATATCAACAGTAGGTTGCAGATGCAAATGTCAATATGAAACGGCAGTGTAGGGATGAATGGTGGTAGCCTGGATTTGCCGAAGAGAATTCGCTTTTCCTCAAGCTTCCCCCAAACTTCGTCAAAGAGAACGTTCGCAATTTCAATAAAATATTAGAGCCGCGATCGCATCTCCGTATTGTTCCTATATTAAGCCAGTCCAGCGCGAGCGTCCATAGGAATAATTTATTGTACGAAGCAGAAGTTTACCAGATAAAAACAATTTTTATCTAATTTTACTAAAAACCAACCAAGCGATCGCCCCCTCCTTCCCCATTTAGGGCGCTTCGCGAAGCGCCCCTACTCTTCTTTGGAGAAAAGACTTGTTCGTGGTGTCAGTTTGAAGCAATTTTGGACTTTTTGGCGAGCCATCAAACCTGTAAGCTACGATAATATTAAGTACTGGTTTCTTTCACACCATTGCCGCGCTAAGAATCCCCTGAAAAGCTTTTATCTCCTGGCGTCGGAGAATCAAACCTATGAAACGTATCGTACTCATTGCCGGGTTCGAATCTTTCAACAGCGACCTGTACCGCCAAGCCGCTGAAATCGCAACTTCTGGGGTACCAGAACTAGATATTCATATTTTTAGCGATCGCGACATCGCCACACAACCCGACGCGATCGCCAATGCCTTGCAAGAAGCAGATGTATTCTTGGGCAGCCTGCTCTTCAACTACGACCAAGTCTTGTGGCTGCGAGAACGCATCCAACAAATTCCCATTCGCCTCGCCTTTGAGTCTGCTCTAGAACTCATGAGCATGACCCAAATCGGACAATTTAAAATTGGCGATCGCCCCAAAGGCATGCCCAAACCAGTCAAATTCATTCTCGATAAATTTAGCAACAATCGCGAAGAAGACAAACTCGCCGGTTACCTCAGCTTTCTCAAAACCGGACCCAGACTCTTAAAATTCATCCCCGCCAAAAAAGTTCAAGACCTGCGCAACTGGCTGATCGTTTACGGCTACTGGAACGCCGGCGGTACCGATAACGTCGCCGCCATGTTCTGGTTCCTTGCCCAACAATACCTGGGATTGGACGTTGGCGAAATCCCCGACGTTGTAGAAACCCCCAACATGGGATTGCTACATCCCGATTACCAAGGATATTTCACCTCCCCCCAAGCTTACTTGCAGTGGTACCGCCAAACCTATCCCCAAACCAGCAACCAGCCAGTGGTAGCGATTTTGCTGTACCGCAAACACGTCATTACCCAACAAACCTACATCGACAAACTGATTCGCTACTTTGAAGAAGAACAATTAACCCCCCTTCCCATCTTTATCAATGGCGTAGAAGGTCACGTTGCCGTCCGCGATTGGCTTACCACCAGCTACGAACAAAGCCAACGCCAGCAAGGAAATCGGGAAATTGCTTCTTTGAAAGAGGATGCCGCGACCGTAGATGCGATCGCTTCCACCATTGGCTTTCCCCTGGTCGGCGGTCCAGCTGGGTCCATGGAAGCCGGCAGACAAATCGCCGTTGCCAAACAAATCTTATCCGCCAAAAATATTCCTTACATCATCGCCGCTCCTCTATTGATTCAAGACATTTATTCTTGGACCCGGCAAGGCATCGGTGGTTTGCAAGGTGTGGTTCTGTATGCCTTACCAGAACTGGATGGTGCCATCGATACCGTTCCCCTAGGCGGCTTGGTGGGAGAAGATATTTATCTCATTCCCGAACGAGTCAAACGCCTGACCGGCAGAATCAAAAAATGGATCGAACTGCGGCAGACCCCCGTTTCCCAACGCCGCATTGCCATTCTGCTGTACGGATTTCCTCCCGGATACGGCGCCACTGGAACCGCCGCTTTGTTGAACGTACCGCGATCGCTCATTAAAGTTTTACAAGCCTTACGCGACGCCGGCTACGACGTTGGCGACCTTCCCGAAGACGGCGAAGAACTGGTGCAGCGAGTCAAAGAAGCTGACGAAACCCTAGAACCGCGCTTAGCCAAAGAACCGGGAACCAAAGTGAGCGTCAAAACCTTAGAACGCTGGCTGGGATACTTACTGACCACGCGCATCGAAAAACACTGGCATCCCCTCACCGGAACCGGCATCAAAACCTATGGCGATGAATTTCATTTAGGCGGTATCCAACTGGGTAATATTTGGATTGGTGTCCAGCCACCGTTAGGCATTGCCGGCGATCCCATGCGATTGTTATTCGAGCGGGATTTAACCCCCCACCCGCAATACACAGCCTTTTATAAATGGTTGCAAAATCAATTCCAAGCCCATGCCGTGATTCACTTTGGCATGCACGGTACCGTAGAATGGCTGCCCGGTTCGCCTTTAGGAAATACCGGTTATTCCTGGCCGGATATTTTACTGGGCAACATTCCCAATCTCTATCTCTACGCCGCCAACAATCCTTCCGAGTCCATGCTAGCCAAACGTCGGGGATACGGCGTTATTCTTTCCCACAATGTTCCCCCCTACGGTCGCGCTGGCTTGTACAAAGAACTGATGGTGCTGCGGGATTTGATTGCCGAATATCGGGAAGATCCGCAGAAAAATGCCGACTTGCGCGAAGCCATTTGCCAGAAAATCGTTGATGCGGGGTTGGATGCGGACTGTCCTTTCCAAGAAGCGAAAAAGCTAGGCATGTCTTTTACCCCGGAAAATGCGCGCATGTTTAGTCCGCAGGTTCTCAACGAGTATTTTGTCCAGGTTTACGAATACTTACAAGTTTTGGAACAGCGTTTGTTTTCCTCGGGATTGCATGTATTTGGGGAAAATCCCACCCCGGAACAAATCGAATCTTATTTAACAGCTTATTTCAACGACCAATTGCCGGCAGAGGTGTTGGCAAAAATTGCTCGTCAGGAAGAAATTTCCCCAGCCATTGCCGAGAAGTTACCAGGGGAACATTTGGAAACGGCGGTTCAAATTCGCGATTTGCTCTTGCAAACCGACCAAGAACTGACGAACTTGCTGCGGGGATTGAACGGAGAATACATTCCGCCTGCGCCTGGTGGGGATTTGCTGCGCGACGGACCCGGCGTGTTGCCAACAGGTCGCAATATTCACGCACTAGACCCCTATCGCATGCCTTCGGATGCGGCTTTGGTTCGAGGTCGCGAAATTGCCCGCAAGACGATTTCCCAGCATTGGGAAGCGCATCAAGCTTATCCCGAAACCATTGCGGTTTTGCTGTGGGGGTTGGATGCAATTAAGACGAAAGGGGAGTCTTTGGGAATTGTGCTGGAGTTGGTTGGTGCGGAACCGATTAAGGAAGGAACGGGTCGCATTGTTCGCTATGGGTTGCGACCTTTGGAAAGTTTGGACCATCCTCGAATTGATGTTTTGGCGAATTTATCGGGAATTTTCCGGGATACGTTTGCTAATATTATTGAGTTGTTGGACGATCTGTTTGTTAGAGCGGCGGAAGCGGACGAACCGTGCGATCGCAATTTTATTCGCAAGCATGTTTTCCAATTAAAAGAACAAGGGGTGGAAAATCCCACGGCGCGGATGTTCTCCAATCCGACTGGCGATTTTGGTTCTATGGTCAACGAACAGGTCATCGATAGCAGTTGGGATTCGCAAGAGGAACTGGCGCAAACTTGGTCGCAACGCAATGGATATAGTTACGGTCGCCAGGATAATGGGCAAGCCAGACCGGAGGTGTTAAACTCGCTGTTGAAAGGATGCGATCGCATTGTCCAAGAAATTGATTCGGTGGAATACGGTCTGACAGATATTCAAGAATATTACGCTAACACGGGAGGATTGAAGCTAGCGGCGGAACAACAAAAAGGCAGCCAGGTAGAAACGAGCTTTATTGAGAGTTTTTCTCAAGATACCACGCCGCGTAAGTTAGAAGATATTCTGCGGATGGAATATCGGACCAAACTGTTAAATCCCAAATGGGCGAATCAGATGGCCGACCAAGGATCTGGCGGCGCTTACGAAATTTCCCAACGGATGACGGCGTTGATTGGTTGGGGCGGTACGGCAAATTTTCACGATGATTGGGTATACGACCAGGCGGCGCAGACCTATGCGTTTGACCCGGAGATGGCGAAGAAGTTACGGGAAGCCAATCCAGAGGCTTTCCGCAATTTGGTGGGGCGGATGTTGGAAGCGAAAAGCCGTGGGTTCTGGTCTGCGGATGAGGAGAAAATCGAGCGATTGCAGGAGTTGTACGATGAAGCGGAAGCTGATGTAGAGGGGGTGACATGGTGATTTGAAGTATGCGAGCGGCCGAGCGGCCGAGCGTGGGAGCGGCCGAGCGTGGGAGCAAGATCGGATATATGGATACGATCGAGGAAAAGTTTTTTTTGAATCTTGATTTCATCGTTTTAGATAGTTTTTTTTGCAATATAAATCAGAAATATTTTGTGGTTTGTGTGGTAAGGGATGGCGATTTGGTGTGGGTTTTGCTTGGTGTATAATGGTTTCGTTGCTGTCTGGGTCTACTTTTTAGCGATATGGCACTGCAAATTTATCTGGCTGCCCCTTTGTTTTCGGCGGCGGAACAGAATTTTAATGCTCGGTTGGCAAAAGCGATTGAGGCGAAGGGAAACCCGGTGTTTTTGCCACAGGCGGAATGTTCCCAATTGCAGGAGATTGGAGAGATTTATCGGACTTGTAGAGAGGGAATTGAGCGATCGCACGTCGTTGTTGCTATTCTAGATGGTGCGGATGCAGATTCGGGCACTTGTTGGGAATGCGGTTATGCCACGGGCATGGGCATTCCGGTGATTGCCGTGCGTACGGATTTTCGTCAGTCTGGAGACGTAAAAGGTTTGAATGCTATGTTATATGCATCTGCCAATACGGTGGTTTTGGTGGAGGCACAAGATGATATAGATCGGCAAATGGACGATTTGGCTACCAAAATTGTCAACAGTTTGGAAACAGCGATCGAAAATGCTTAGAGATTTGCTATTTCAAGTTTTTTTGCGCTTGTTTTGCACAAACTACCTATATTTTGAACAATAATTTTGTAGCAAAAAATTTTTTGTAGGGTGAGCGCATTGTCCCGTCCTAATGAATTGCTTAAATATATTTTTTTTCTACAAAAAGAAACAAAAAAATGGTTTTTACTAGGATATCCTTGCCCTACTGGTTTATCTCTTTTCCCGATAACTGGTAGAATTTGGATGCAGCGAGCAGTTTGCTACAATTTTAGTTATGGCTAATATTGAAATTCAGTCTCAAACAGAGAAAGACAATGGCTGGGCTTATGAGGTGAAGCTCAACCACCAAGGAAGAGATTATAACTACAGCGTTACCCTTAGCCGTTCCGATTACGATAAATGGGCAAGCAGTCAACAATCGCCCAATGAAGTGATTCAAGCCGCTTTTGACTTTTTGCTAGAACGGGAAGGACCGGGTTCGATTATGTCGCAGTTTGACTGTTCGGTGATTCGCCGGTTTTTCCCAGAGGTCGATCGCGAACTACCTAAAAAATTATAAATGCGATCGCTGCTTTCGTAGCATCCCAAAAAATCTACTCAGAATGAAGCCCGTATCGCGGGCTTTATTTTTGGGATCTTCATGGCAACGAACCTGCTATGGTAACTAGGTGAAACCTTACTATCAAGACAACGCCATTATGGCTAAGAAACGCACTTTATACTATACCGTTCCCGAATATGCAAATACGCTTTTGGTGGAAGTTGAGGGCACCCAGGATACTGATGCCACCCGGGAAAAAGCTCTCGATGAAATCATGCGGCGTATGGAAGATGAAAACGATACGACCTTAACGCCGGATAGCTTTGCGAATGGCTTGGGTAGCGAACAACTGGTTTTGGTGGAAGCTCCCAATACAGGCAAAACTTCCAAAAAACGCAAATCCAAACGGGAACCAGACCGAGAACCAGAACCCATAGAAGTAGCAGCATCGGAATTGGCGCAGTTTTCCCTATTGCGAGTACAGCTCCAACAAGCTCAAGAAGCGGCACAGCCGTATGTAGAACTGATTGAAGCGCTGTTCGATGCCCAACCTCTGACGAGCGAACAAATGGAAATTGCTAGCAGTAAAGAATTTTCTCGTACTCTCAACAATTTGGCCAAGCTTAAGGTAGAATGCGATGCTTATCAAGAAAAAGCTGCCGCTGCTTGGGAACTTTTGAAACCAGTCATTTCTCCCGAGCAAAGCAGTAGTTCTCATTCAGAAGAAAATCAAGGGAACAAGGGGAAAGGGGCAGAGCGTAAAAAAGGTTCTAGTGATAATGGAAAAACCAGCCAATCTTAACTAATAAAAATCTGCAATTAAGCAACAAAAATCTTCCGATTTAGTTGGTATTTTTACGCGATCGCACGCCTTTGTTCTAGCGAACGATAAAATGCGTATAACTACTTAATGAAAGATTTTTTCGACAAACTGTCTATAAATTGTTAAGATATTCTATAAAGCTAGTAATTACCTGTTGACTTAGGGGATAAGAAAATGACCGGATTTATACGTGGTTTATTTGGATCGAAAAAATCCAACAACAAAAAGCAAGCTCCTAAAAAGCGTGCCAACAACTCATCTGGTTCTTATTATCTAGATCCGGATGATGCCAAAACTATGGGCAACATGGACTACATGCGCACGCCGCGCAAGGTCAGAAAGACTTTTGCGAAAAAAGCCGACGATACCGATTCCAATAACGAACAGGTAGAATATATTTCTTCGATGGGGCGGAGTAAAAACGAAGCCTCCATGCAACCTTCTACCGAAAATACAGAATCAAGCGAAAACGCCAAACCTGTATTCCAACAAGAACAACAATTTAACAACAACGATGTTGCCCAGCGTCGGAATACCGATTCCAGTATGGATACCTTTCGGAACATGGCGCGTGACATCAAAAAATCTCGTTAACAAACTATCTGCAAATCTGTGGCTATAACTTTCTAAAACCAAAAAACAAGTTCTTAGCCCATCCCATACAGTTCCCACTACGCTAAAGCCCCAGTTAAGGCAAGCGTGGTGGTTTTTTTTGGGACATTACTGCCCACGAAATCACAAAATTTTACAAATTTTACAAGATGTCTTTTGACAAGGAGAAATTTTAACCAGGATAATATTGGTAGTTTCGATATAATTAAGCTTCGTAGTCAACCCAACTTAAACTGCGTAATGATTGTGAAAAAACTGTTTTCCTTAGTCTGCCTTCTAGTTGCATTCGTTGCCTTTACGTTTGCTACGCCAGCCATGGCTGCAGACTTGAGCAACGGTGCTAAAGTGTTTAGTGCCAACTGCACTGCTTGTCACGCGGGTGGTGGCAATACTATCAATCCCGCGAAAACACTAAAGAAATCGGATTTAGAAAAATATGGCATGGATTCTATGGAAGCCATTACCAATCAAGTGAAACAAGGGAAAATGGCCATGCCTTCCTTCATCGGTCGTTTGAGCAGCAAAGATATTGAAGACGTAGCTGCCTATATTCTAGACAAAGCCGAAAAAGGTTGGTAAATCCCGATTCGCTTTGATTTCGTGGAAACGCACATATATATGGAAAGGTTGGCTTCAGAAACTGTTGTTTGTTCGGAGGTTTCTGGAAGCCACCTTTTTTGGGGTCGTGACAACCAGCTAGCATGGCAGCTTCCGAGTATGGCAGCAATAACAACTTGATTGCGAGTTACTTTATCCCATGTGGCTGCTCTATTTTGCGAAAAGTTACAATCCATAAAATTAAGTAACAACTCCTTTTGCTTTCCGAACAAGCGTGCTATATTAATAATCAAGGCATGGAAAGGACATTTAATTAAGTCCAAAATATAAAACCAAGAATTAGGAATTGAAAGCGAGCGTGCCTTTCCGGCTCAATTCCAGCTATACCGAATCTTGGTGACATCGGCCATTTTTTTGGTGGCGAACAAGGCAAGAGGAACGAGTTGCCTAGTCAAAACTTCTACCGGTTAGGTAAAGCGTCGGTGTTTGGCTTGGTAGTAGGTATAGGAGCGTACCGTACACTATAGTTTTCACTGTACTTCTGATTTTTTTGTTGTCAATTTGTTCGTTTTCTAAGTTAATTTCTTTAGGTCATATTTGAAAACGCTCATTCAAGCAACCCATACGAGAAGGGTCTAGTAGCCGTCTGCTAGACCCTTCTTAGTTTTTTGGGGGGTTTTGGTTGTTGGTGGGAGGATGTCACCGGTTGGTAGGTTGATGCTGCCCAAGCGTAACGGTGTGCGTATCTGCTGCTGTAGGAACGGTTGTTGATACCATAGCGGCTACCAATTGGTCGCCAGAAATGGGGAAAGGTAAGTTGTGGATATCGGAGTCGGGTTGGCAAGCAATTTCCGCGCTGCGACGCAGTTCGGTGAGAGTGATGTTTCCCAATCCCAAATCTTCCAATGTCTGGGGCAGCCCAATTTCTTGATAAAAGGGCAACAACTGCGCTCTGGCTGCGGAGGCGAGTTGGTTGCCTTGCAAAGTTTCTTCCAACCGTAGCTGCACGAGAATTCCGTAGGCTACTTTCTCGCCGTGAAGGCTATGGTGGCTACCCTGTAGGTGGGTTAGACCGTTGTGAATGGGATGGGCAGCAACCGTGCGACATTGAGCGCCGCCCAAACCACCAACCACGCCAGGTAACAAGACGGTAGCATCCACCACTTCCTGCCAAACTTCGCTACCGGGATTTTGCAAGGCAGCTGGGGATTTTTGCAGCAAGATATCCCGAAGAATGCGTGCTTGCTGTACGGCAGCAATGGTAATGCTTTGTTGGGAATCCCCGCTACTGAGGGAAGCTTCGTACCATTTGGCGAGGGCATCGCCAATACCAGCAATGAGGGTACGTGGGGGAGCAGTTTGTACCAGATTGTAGTCTAGAACCAGCAATTCCGGACAGCGGTGCAGGGAAACATCGTAGAGAAAGGCACCGCCCGTGGTATAAATATTGGAAAGAGCGGTCCAAGCGGCGCAAGTGGCTCCTGAAGTGGGAATAGTAACGACAGGTAGTTGGCGTTGGTGTGCTAGAAGTTTGGCGGCATCGAGAGCTTTACCACCGCCGACACCAATAATGAGATCGGCTTGGTGTTGGCTGGCGGCGTTGTGGAGATTTTCTAGAGTGGATTCGCTGCAATCGGGATGGTAAGAAGCTGCGGCGACGGCTGGTTCCGCTGGCTGATGGGTGAGTAGAGATTCTAGCTGCGATCGCACCAAGGCCAAACTGCGATCGCCGCCAACAATGAGAGGGCGACGACCCAACTTTACAATGGAATCGCTAGCTGATGGTAAAATGCCAACCCCTTTCATGACCCGCGCTGGAGAAATAGCAAGCGTCATGCAAGTATCGGTAGCCAGAGTTGTTGTTTGCTGCATAGGGAAAAGATTGGTAATAAAAAACGAGATCGCAAGATGATAACAAATGAATAACGGATACAAACAGGCAATTGTGGGAAAAGGCTAGCTGGTTTGCCGAATTTGGTCAAATTTCTCAGAGTCGATGGTAATCTCCATGTTTTCGTCTTCACGTTCGCTCAGCGATCGCTTCACCTGACCGAGATACACGGGTTTGGAAACGCTGTCGTTGGGATGCACGATCGTGCGCGCGCGAATGGTCAGTTTGGCATCTCCCAAACCCAAACGACCGTACGAGTACAGATTGCTAGCCGCTTGCTGCAAAGTTAAATCCAACTCCGATTCGGTAATGTCGGGAGAAACAGCAATCACGGCTTGGGTGGAACCGTTGTCATAAACCACGGAAAAAGGGGCAGCCCCTTCAATGGTGGTGCGGGTAAATGGAATCAAACTGAGGGTGAACAATCCCACACTGAGAACCACCATAAATCCCGTCACCCCGACCAAATTAAAGCGAAAGCGCCATTTAAATAAAAACGCCAATAGCGCCAAAACGGCAAAGAAAGCCGTTGCAATCCACGACCATTGGGCCACAAACGCAAAATCTTCTGTAGTAGGCATAAGCAATAATAACGAGCGATGCCGGACAACCAAGCATACTGTATCAGATCGATCCTAGCAGGATAGCAACCATTGCCAACGAACATCAATACTTCCCAGAGTTCCTTCGCTAGAAACTCAGTTCCTTCTCAGGTATATGCATCACCATGGTTGGGCCATCGATGGAACGGTTGTTCCTGAAAATAGGTTCTGACCTAAGGATGATGGATGCAGGTTTTTACCTAAACTATACGGTTCGGTTCGGAGATCGCGGTTTCGTCCGATCGTAGCTCTTTTGGCACAATAAGCGGTTGCGAATCTACGCCAGCCACCATCAGGCTGCCTGTTCGCTCTCCATTTTTTGAATACCAATCTGTAGAAACTTAGGCGGAACAGCCGTTCGCCCTTAATGTATTGTTGGCCGTCTATAATTGTATGAAATTGCCCAATTTTTTTATTGTCGGTGCCCCCAGATGTGGAACGACTGCCCTCAGTCGCTATCTAGCAGCACATCCCCAAATTTGCTTTTCGCGACCCAAGGAATCTCACTATTTGCTCCGCCGGCATCGCCAAATTTCCCGTAACGAGTGGATGCGGCGATACATACACCAATTTTTCGGTCACTGCCAATCGCACCACCAAGCCGTTGGCGAAGGTTCGGTGAGCTACCTTTATTCTCCGATCGCCATTCGCCGGATTTTGCGCCTTAACCCCCATGCTAAATTTATTGTCGCCGTGCGCAATCCTCTCGATTTGCTCCCCTCCTACCACCTGCGGATGCTATATCTGATGCAAGAAGATCGGGAAGATTTCCAAACAGCTTGGCAGTTGCAAGAACGCCGCCTGCAAGGAGAGGAAATTCCCCCCTTCTGTCGCGATCGCCGGTTGTTGCAGTATGCTGAAGTGGGCAAAGTGGGGAAATATTTGGAAAAACTGATAAAAATGGTAGGGCGCGATCGCTGTATGATTTTGGTCTTTGACGATCTTATGAACCATCCCCAACAGGTATACCAACAAGTCTGTCATTTCTTAGGAGTGGAAGACGACGGCAGAACCGAGTTCCCCGCTACGCAAGTCAGTCGTTTTTACCGCTATGCCTGGCTGCAACGCCTGCTGTTTCACCCACCGGAGTTTCTCATGCGTCTGGCTAGTCGTTCTTCGTTTACATCCCCGTGGATGCAGTGGAACCGACTGATAGCCCTGCGTTTGCACCGCTGGCTTTTACAAATGAATAGTTTCCCCAGCAAACCGCCATCTTTAACGCCCTATATGAAAGCACGATTGCGAGAAATATACGCCAGCGACGTGGAACGGCTTTCCGATTTGTTGGGGCGCGACCTCAGTCATTGGATTCAAACCCCTGTTAGAATTCAAAGTTCGTGGAATCCATATGCTACCAAGGATCTGATAGGCTAGCGTGCACGCACTTTGTGGTGTTGTTTTATGAATAAACCTCCCCGTTCGGATTTCCATTCCCAGCACCATGGCCAATCCCTTGAAAAGAAGCATCGCCCCAAACTTACCATTGCCATCTTGCTGGCTGCTGGTTGTCTCTCCAGTATGACTGGCGGCGTGGTGGCACCGATTTTGCCAGAAGTGGTGGAACAGTTGCAAATCGAACGTTGGGGAGGTTTGCTAATGGGTCTGCCACGGCTGACAGTGGCTTTGTCAAGTCCGCTTTTGGGTCTGCTAGCCGATCGCATGGGCAAATTGCGGGTGTTGGTGCCTTCGCTACTGGCTTTTGCGTTGTTTGGCATGGCAGGGGCGATCGTGCCCAATTTTAGCGGTCTGTTGTTTACCCGTGCGTTGGTTGGTGTCGCTAATGGTGGGATTTCGGCAGCCAGTATCGGTTTTGTAGCTCGTTCCTACGAAGGGGAAACGCGAACGCGCTTGATGGGGTATGTGGCCAGCGTTTTGGCGATCGCGGGCATTGTGTTTCCCCTTCTTGGCGGTTGGGTGGGTTCGTTTCGCTGGGAATATGCTTTTTGTTTGTACGGTCTGGCTTTGCCGGTAGCAGCAGCGGCGATTTGGGGATTGCAAGAACCGACAACGGCTACGGCGACAGCGGTGGATTTACAACAAGCACAAAGCCTGCGCCATTCTTTGCAAGACATCCGCGTTATCTCTTTATTGCTGACTTTGGCAGTTTCTTCCGGTGTTTTCTACACGGTGGTTGTGTACGCGCCTTTATATTTTAAAGAGGCGATCGATGCCGATTCTATGCTCAACGGTACGATTTTAGCAGCGAGAGCGTTGGGGGCAGCGATAATTTCGGCGATTGGTGCTTCTCGCCTCGCCAAGCGTTTGGGATCGGCAACGACGATCGCTTTGGGATTTGTGTTTATGAGCGTTACTTTAGGAACAATTCCTTATCTGAATTTACCGCAATTGGCTTTGATAGCGGCGTTTGGGTTTGGTATTGGGTTTGGTTTGGTGATGCCCAATTTATACGATTTGCTGGCGGAGTTGTGCCCCCCAGAACGACGGTCTACGCTGTTGGCACTGGGTACGGGGATTTCTTCGTTGGGTCAGTTCTTTTCCCCGATTGTCCTGGGTCCGATTTGGGAAGTTGCTGGCGAAGCTGTATTCTCGATCGCTGCCGGCGTGGCGATCGCTTTGGCTGTGCTGCAATTTCGATCGTTCTTGAAAGCGTAGTTGCATACCACAAAATCTATTTTTTGTCAAGAAAACAGCAACCTTTTTCCCCTAGCATTGCCTGCCAGCGGTTCTGCTGCCATCGTAAATTTTTGTTAAGATAGAAACGTTATCGCAACTTCGGCAAAAATTCTCAACTGACTGGATTTATGGAACGGTTCAACCTGCAGGTAGTGCGGCGGTTTTGGTCGATTGCCAAGACCTACTGGTTTGGCGATGAAAAATGGAAAGCGCGGGGATGGCTGCTGCTAGTGGTTGTGATGCTGCTGGCGTATACAGGATTGAGCGTCGTTCTCAACAACAAACGCGGCGTCTTGATTTCCTCGCTATCGGCGCAAGACCAATCCCGTTTTTGGGAAACCATCTTGATTTTTGTGGGGGTATTGGCATTATACGCACCCATTATCGCCGGATATGGCTACCTGCGCGATCGCTTGGGGTTGGAATGGCGGCGTTGGCTTAGCTCGCGCTTTATCAACAATTATTTCAGCGATCGCGCTTTTTACCGCCTAGATCGATTTTACGCCGAAGTTGACAACCCCGACCAACGAATTGCCGAAGATATCAAAAGTTTTACCCAAGAATCCCTAAAAATCCTCCTTACCTTCGTGGAATCTTTACTCACCGTTATCGCCTTTAGCGGCGTTTTGTGGAGTATTTCCCACTCCTTAGTAGGATTTTTGGTTCTCTATGCCTTGGCAGGTTCCATTGCTGCTATCTTTATTTTCGGCAAACCTTTAGTTCGTTTAAACTTCGAACAGTTAAAACGAGAAGCCAACTTTCGTTTTAGCTTGGTGAGAATTCGCGAAAACGCCGAATCCATCGCCTTTTACCAAGGAGAAGAACAAGAAGCCAACCACGTCAAAAATCGCTTCCAGGATGCCTTCGATAACTACAAACACCTGCTTCTGTGGGAACTTAGCTTAAACGCAGTTACCAACGCCTACGAATTTTTGCCCTTTATTTTACCAGCCTTGGTGGTGGCACCCAGCATCTTTGCCGGGGAAATGGAAGTGGGAAAAGTTTCGGAAGCCCAAGGTGCCTTCATGCGGGTGTTTTTCTCCCTAAACGTGGTGGTGGCGCGCTTGCAATCGCTAACCTCCTTTGGCGCTGGCATTAACCGTTTGTACGAATTTTCCCAATATTTAGAACCAGAAGCCACTTCCCATACGCCAGAAGAAGTTAGAGAAGGAATCAACACCCAACCCAGAATTCAAACCGAAGTTGCCTCCTACTTGCATTTGGAAAATGTTACCCTTTATACACCCAACTACCGGCAAACCTTGGTAGAAAATTTATCGGTGGAACTATCGCCATCGCAAGGATTGTTGGTGGTAGGTCCTAGCGGTTGCGGTAAAAGTTCTTTACTGCGGGCAATTGCCGGATTGTGGGATTCTGGCAGCGGCAAAATTTACAGACCTGCGTTGCAGGATATTCTATTTTTACCACCAAAACCGTATGCGATCGCGGGAACGTTGCGCGAACAACTGCTGTATCCTGCCACCGAGACCCAACTAGATGACACGCAGCTAAAAGAAATTTTGCAGCGGGTGAACTTACCAGATTTAGACGAACGATTTGACGGCATGGATGCGGAAGACAATTGGGAAGAAGTGCTTTCTCTGGGAGAACAGCAGCGCCTCAGTTTTGCCAGAATTTTAATCAACCAACCCCAATATGTCATTTTAGATGAGGCAACCAGCGCCTTGGATATTCCCAACGAACAGCGTTTGTACCGACAATTGCAGGAAACGGGGATAACTTTTCTCAGTGTCGGTCACCGGGATACGTTGCTAGCCTACCATCAAAACGTGTTGCAGCTTGGTGAGGATAGTTCCTGGCGCTTGCTGTCTCCAGAATCCCTGCAACGGGAAATGTCGGCGAGGACCTAGTTGCTATCCTGTCGATTCGCTGGATACTTCCGGTTTCAACTCCCAACGGAACAGTCGCGGCAACTGCGCCAAATCCAGCAAATAGTTGCCAATCCAGACAACGAGGTTGACCCACAAAACCATGCGTATCCAGAACCAATTGTCGGCAGGATTGAGAACGACCAAGCCTTCGTATACCTGCCAAATACGATAGGGTACGTACAGGTAAGGAACCATGACCCAAACCACAGACTGAAATTTTCTTAATGTCAGGAATTCAGAAAGGATTTGCAAAACCAGTAAAATGATATAAGAGGCAAAAATTGCGATCGCGTTTGTATTCCCTTGCCAAGTGACCCAAATCAAAGCCAGCAGGGGAACCAATCCACCCAAAATTTGTACCGAACCAAACCAAAATCGAAACCAATTCGGTAGGGATTTGGGCAACTTATAGGGTTTGGCATCTTGCCAAGCCCAACCGGTTATGGCTAAAAAAGCGGTTGTTAGAACGAAAAATAGGATATTTTCGATAAAAATAGAATTTAAAGTGAAATCAAACATAGCGATCGCATATATAGTATTTTTTTATGTAGCTTGTATAAGATGCGATTGGGTAGGGACGCTCGCGCGAAGTAAGGGGGGGTCGCGCCCCCCTACAGGGGGCAATTTAAATTCTAACCAAAAGTTACGATTGCGTGGCGAAAACACCTGTTGGGCAACTTACATTGGTACCGCCCAAACCGCAGTAGCCACCGGGATTTTTGGCTAGGTACTGCTGGTGGTAGTCTTCAGCGTAGTAAAATTCGGGGGCATCCAGAATTTCGGTGGTAATTTTGCCGTAGCCGGCTTTGCTAAGTTCCTGTTGGTAGGCTTCCTTAGAAGCTTCGGCTAGCTGTTTTTGTTCTGACGAGTAGGTATAAATCCCAGAACGATATTGGGTACCCACGTCGTTGCCTTGGCGCATGCCTTGGGTGGGATTGTGGTTTTCCCAGAAGATTTTCAACAACTGGGCGTAGCTAATGACGTTGGGGTCGTACACCACCCGAACCACTTCGTTGTGACCGGTTTTGCCGGTACAAACTTCCCGGTAGTTGGGGTTGGGCGTATAGCCACCAGCGTACCCTACAGCGGTACTGTATACACCTTCTTGCTGCCAAAATACCTGTTCGGCACCCCAGAAACAGCCCATACCAAACATGGCCATTTCCATGCCTTCGGGATAGGGAGGTTTCAGGGAATTGCCGTTGACGTAGTGCTGGGCGGGAACCGGCATGGGTTCGTCTCGACCTGGTAATGCCTCCTCGGGGGAGGGCATAGCGGTTTTTTTGCCAAATCCGAATAATACCATAATTGCAGTAGATAGAATTGCTGAGAAATGTATTGACTTTCGAGAAGTTTCTGAAAAAACAGAATGGGGCGGCGATCGCTGCCTATTGTCTATTATGAAATACCAGCGGCAGGAACGGGAAGGTGCTAGACAAAATGGGGGTGGGGGAATATAAGAAATATAGTTACGCGATCTTGCTCAAAAGATTTTATCTTTCTTTATGAAATTACGGGATTGTATGGTCGGAGCATTTTTTGTAAATCAAAATAAATAGTTTTTGAATCTATATTCCCTCAAACGCGCTTTATATGAGAATTATAGCAGTTTCGTCACCTTTTTTTATATATATTTACTAAATTTAACTTCCATGTCCGTTTCTTTTTGCTATATATAACACATAGAATACCAGCAACCATGACATCGTAAGCCCTGACAAAGCCTAAAACTGGGTATCCGCCGAGGAAATCGCGGTTGCTCGTAGGTATGGGTTTGTAGGTAAGCTGCAGCCAACTATCCTACACCGTTCCTTACGATGGCTTTTCTAACTTTTAGCAAGAAATGCCGCAGCGGCTAAATTGCTAGTATTGTTCCCATCGAAACGTCAAAATTGCCCGAAAAGGGAACAACGTTCCCAAAGGAGAGGGTTGTAGGGATAGGCAACATCTGTTCCTACTGCCTTCTGCTTTTTATGTATGGCTTGGATGGATAACCATCCATAATGATGCCCTATCGAAACTACCAAAAATTCTTACTTACATTGGGCGGCAAGCCTGGAAGTAGCGAAAGCCATGGTAGCGCTCCTTTCCAATAGCTGGAAATTGTTCCATTTGAAACGTATTTGCGCTACTGTATGATGGAAGTGCAGGCCAGCAAAAACAATCTATATTTTTGACGGATTCTCGCGATGGTCTGTTGCTGCAACGATCGAGTATAACTATACATTGAAGAGAAATTGTAGAGGCTTGCCAGCAAGGATAGATTATGGCAGATTTCTCCATTGCCGCCGAATTAGGCATCGAACCCGTCCAAAAACCAGTTCCCACCGAACTGCGTTCGGATGCCAGCGCCGAAGATATCGATATTGTCATTCACCAAGCATACCAGCAAGTGCTGGGAAATGAATACGTCATGGCCAGCGATCGCTTGACCAGCGCCGAATCGTTATTGCAACAAGGAACGATTTCCGTTCGGGAATTTGTTCGTGCGATCGCGCTATCAGAATTATATCGAGAAAAATTCTTTTATCCCAACCAACAAACCCGATTCATCGAACTCAATTACAAACATCTTCTGGGAAGGGCGCCTTACGATCGATCGGAAATTGCCTACCATGTTGATTTGTACAATCGCGAAGGCTACGAAGCAGAGATTAACTCTTATATAGATTCTGTTGAATATCGCAATAATTTTGGCGATCGCATCGTTCCCCACTATCGGGGCTTCGTATCCCAACCAGGACAAAAAACCGTCGGCTACAACCGATTGTTTCAATTGTACCAAGGTTACGCCAATAGCGATCGCGCCCAAAACCAAAGCCACAAATCGAGCTTAACCCAACAACTCAGCCGCAACTTGCCATCTCGCATTGACAAACGCCCGCGCCCTGGGATTTCTTACGAAAACCAACTTCAAACCCAACAACGATTGGAAAGACTCAAGCCAACCAAACGTTCTATGCCTGTGACCAGAACCATTCCTTACGAACTGCAACGCCAGTGCCGGGAACAAGCCCAAGAAATCGAACAACTACAGCAAAAAATCGCCGAATTGCGTCCAGTAGCCGCCGTCGGCGAAGAAATTACCACCCGATTCGCCACCGCTAGCGACAGTTCCCAAACCACAGAAGCCCCACCCATTCCCACCACCGAGCCATCCATAACCGCCAACGAATCCCAATGGGAACTGTATCGCAAACAACAGCAACGCGCGATCGAATATTTGCGATCGCAACTCAACCAACTGCGGCGCTTATCTGTTTTAGGCGAAGCTCGCTTAAATAAATGGCGTCCGCGCAATTTTTAAACTTTGATGCGTAAAAGCATGGGAGCAGGGGAGAAAATTAAGAATTGACTTTGTCTCCCCTCTCTCTCCCTCTTCCCACTCTTCCCCCTCTCCCCCTCCTCTTATCTCTCTCAACCAACCATGACTTGCACAAACATCAAGAGTCTACTAAAACAACTCAGCGACCAACGCCCCGATGTTGCCAAAAACGCCGTTTCTGCCTTAGTTCCCCTAGCTCCCGATAGCGTAGATTCCCTGCTGCAGACATATCAAAAAAGCCAGGACCAGAACGTGCAAGCCCACATCATTCAAGCCCTAGCCAGAATCGGCGATACTCGCAGTCGGGACTTACTCATAGAAATTGTCGGCGTAGAAGTAGCCAACCACTGCCAGGGAAACATCCGGCGAGTGGCAGCCCGGGGGTTGGGCGTTATGGGCAGCAAAACCACAGATACCAGCATTTTATGACCAGCCATTGACAAACTAACTTGGGCACTCACCAACGCCGAAGACTGGGCATTGCGGTATACCGCTGCCGTTACCCTGGAAGAAATTGGTACGCCCGCCGCTGTCACTGCCTTGCAAAACGCCCAAACCAACGAATCCGACTTAGTGGTTCAAACCCGCATTCAGACAGCCTTGGAAAGTCAAAAACAACCGCTGCCAAATCCGAATTGCCAAGACCCGCAAAGCAATCTCCGGGAAGAACCCCTGCTTCAGCAAGCTCAACACGAGCTGTAGTCCCGCTTGTCAAGTTTTCCATTGGTCAAAAGTCACTATCAGGGGATAAAAATAAGGGATGGCAACGATTTTCGGCTTTTTTTTATGGGCATCCCAGGCCATTTCCATTGCTTTTTAGCTCGTGCGGATTGTTCCCAACTACGCTAATATGGGAAGCATCAATATTTTCGCAATCCAAATCTAGCAGTGGTGCTGGCAAACAAACATTCGGATAAGATGGATGGCCATTGCTGCGATCGCGCCTTGGCATTTTCCAT
>CAYZHY010000039.1:0-8911 GCA_964477525.1 uncultured Geitlerinema sp.
TGTCGGGTTCCCGTATGAGAGCATCGGGGCATCGGAGCATCGGGGCATCGGGGCACCCAACGGAGGGGCTCAGGGCAAGTCGGATAAAACAACCAATTGTATCTCCCAAGCTCCCAAGCTCCCAAGCTCCCACGCACCCACGCACCCACGCTTGTTCCCTAACGACGGCGACGACTGCCACCAGAACGACGGGAAGAACCGCTGCTACCAAAGCTGCGCCGGGAACTGGGTTTGCGAATTTTTTCTCGGGAAGAATCGCCGGAACGCCGCAGGGTATTGCTACCGTAGCCGGAACCCGTACTTCTGGAACCAGTGGAACGATTGGTACGGGTGGTGCTGCTAGGGGAACCGATACGACCGGTAGTTCGCAGGTTGGCTTGACGATTTTTGACGGCGGCTGGGGGTTCTTTATGTTGCTGGCGATAGCTTTGTACGGCACTGCGATAGGTACTCCCAGAACCGCCATATCCGGTCATCACGGAACCTGATTGGTACGGTGGGGGAACGTAGTAGCTAGGGGAAAACAGCATACTGCCTATGGCTTGACCGGCTAAAGCCCCAGCAAAGGGAGCCCAAAAGTTGGATTCCCGACGCACAACGACAGTTTCTTGCTGGCCGGTTTGCGGATCGTTGCGCGTTTCGGTTACGGCGTGAACGTACTCAATGCGAAAATCTGGGCTTAAGTGCAAGGAAGCTTCATCGCCGGTAACTTTTAAATAAGAACTTTTGCCTTGGTTGCGTTCTTCTTCAGTTAAGGCAGCCATTTTCAGGTCGCTGGTGCGGACCATGGAAGGAGAAGCATTGAGCAAAAATATGGTATATTCGCCAGTGGTGTCTTCGTAAGATGCCTGTTGCACTGGATATTCACCGTTTTGCAGTTGGGTGGGGGCGCTGTTGCGGTTGCTGATAGGTGTACTGCTTTTCACTTTGCTTTGAGAAGAACTGCCACCACAGGCACTGATGCTACTGCTGAGCAGTACGACCATGAACAAAGCAATGGTTTGACGAAAGGTTTTGGTTAACATAGGCTTTGATTATATTTCACAAGGATAGAAGGATTTCTATGATTCGGTTGGGAACGAACATGGAAAATTTATAAGGGAATCAGTTCGGGAAAATTGCTGAGAACTTGTTCTTCGGTGAGTTCTTCGCCAAAACGTGCTGGGGAAAAATGGACTTGAATGGCACGCAGTCTTTCTTGATGGTGCAGGGTAATTAAGGTTTTTAGTCCTTCTTGCAGGGCTTCCCAGTCGGCTAAATCGGTTTCTAGTTTGGGGGTTTCTCCAGTTGCAGCTACGGTAACCATGACGACGAGGTTATGAGTAGCTGGCAGGGAAAGGGATTCTTCGCTATCTGGTGGTTCGGATAGGGGGGCACTTAGATATCTTTGGGCGGAATCGGTGAAAAGTTCTTCCACGTAGTCGCCGGCTTCTTCTTCCCGCCAAAAAACATCCCCTTCGTTGGCAGCGGCGCGCCAGTAAACTTGATTTTGGATTAAGGTTTGGCAGATGTCTGTCAATCCTTTCCCCAAAACTTCGATATCTCCTTCCGCGTCTACGGCTTCTTGGGCAGCGTGGTTGAGAATTCCTAGAATGGGTGCGACTTCTGCTCCTGCTAAATGGATAAAAATACGGCAGACGACGAAACGAGTACGTCCTTGCCATTGGTTCATGCGATCGCGCCAGCTTCCCACCTACAGTTCCTCCAAACTAGGCTAATTGTCCACTTTCTAGTATACCTTGTAAACTTCTCGTTGGGATTGCCATTTTTCCCCATGGGCTGTTTGAATAGAAAGTAGGCGTTATTTAACTTAATGGTTAAATGGTTATGATTGAACTGTACACGTTCTCGACTCCCAACGGTCGCAAAGTCTCCATTATGCTGGAGGAAGTGGGATTATCCTACAACGTTCACAAAGTCGATCTCACCCAAGGAGAGCAGAAAAAACCAGAATATTTGGCCATCAATCCCAACGGCAAAATTCCGGCAATTGTAGACAAAGACGCTGACTTAAGCATATTTGAATCCGGTGCCATTTTGATGTACTTGGCAGAAAAAACAGGGAAATTCCTACCTACAGACACCAAATCCCGCTACCAAGTCATTGAATGGCTGATGTTCCAAATGGGTGGTGTGGGTCCAATGTTCGGACAACTCGCCCATTTCAAACGCTTTGCCCAGGAAAACGTGCCCTACGCCATCGAACGCTACGAAAAAGAAGCATCGCGCCTGTGCGGGGTTTTGGACAAACAACTCAGCGATCGCGATTATATCGCCGGTGAGTACTCCATTGCCGATATGAGTACCTATCCCTGGATTGCCATTTGCGAACGGTTGGGCGTATCCATGGAAGAATACCCCAACCTCAAACGCTGGCTAGAAACCATCCAACAACGACCTGCCGTACAACGGGGGATGGAAGTTCCTAGCTAATCTGGCTTTTACCGCGATCGCGAATTAGGATTCAACACCTCTTCAATGCGATCGCGTGTATCTTGCAAATGCGCCTTGGTAGCCAAATTCATATCATCATCTCGTTTGCGCAAACTCCGGTCAATGTTCTCTTTTAGCTCTTGTAAGTGATACCGGGCAAGAACGCCAGCTTGTTTGGGCGCTCCCAGGGTAAACAAAGAAGCCATCAAATCTCGCAAAGTTGTAGAACTCGAAAGTTCGTCTAAATCCTGGGAAACGAGATTGGTCAGCATTTGCAAGTATTGACGTTGCAATCCCTGGCGCAAGGTAGAAATTTCCAAAGCATCCGACTCTTTATCCTCCAGTTCCGACCAAATGTCGGCTTGCAAGCTAGCAAATAGTTCCGCCATGGTCAAAACATCCTTGTCGCCACTTTTCATCTCCACATCCCGCATGCGTTCCAAGCGTTCGGTGGATAGCAAATCCCCCAAAATGAAGGATTGGTAAAACAAGACTCGATCGTAAAGTGGATAATCCAACCGCCGCGCATTGGGTCGGCTACCCCAGTGAGACCAGCGGGAAGGAGCTAACTTATTTAACAATTCTGGGGAGAACTGGAAATTTTCGGTAGCAAAGACCGTTTCCAACAAGTTATCCAGGGCTTGCTCTTGTTTTGCCGCAGGAATGCTGGAAAAAGGCAACTGTTGCTGGTTATCGGGATGGTAGCGGTTAAATGTTTGTCCGCCGATGTAGCGGGTTAGGGTGTAAGCTTGGCGGAAATACTGCCTCAAGCTAGTTTGAAAGCGATCGCGCAACTTGCTATAATTATCTCCACTACTAGCCCCACCTTTTTGCCAGCGTTTCCAAATCTTTTGAACGTTCTTCATTTGCGTGCGCGCGTAGGCTAGGGGATCGCTGCTGAGGTCCCACATATTCATATATGGGTAAACGGGATCGAACACATCGTGGTCGCTGGCATAAGCCAACTCGTCATTGTTGGCGCGATCGGCAATTTTTTCCAGTTCGTTTTGTTCCCCTTGAGGGGTCATGGCATCAATGGGTTTGTAGCCGTATTCAATCGCCCATTTGTCGTAAGGACCGACCACCACGGGAAAATAATTTCCCTGTTTTTCGCCTTCAGGAGCAATATTCGGTGGGAAATAATCCATAATCGATCCCAGCATGCCGCGATCGCGGGTGATTTCTTGATTGTTTAACTCTTCCGGAGAGAGCATGGTACTGCCGTGGAAATTATGCCGCAGACCCAACGTATGCCCCACTTCGTGAGCGACCAACGACTGCAGAAATTGATGGACAAAAGTTTTCATCTCTTCGCTGCTGGGCATAACCCCTCGCAAATAATTCAAAGACAAAGCCCCAAAAGCAGCTTCTTGGGCGATGCTCCGATGAAAACAAGACTTGCCGCCGTGTTGGTGTTGGCTACGGTTGGCAAACATTTGCAGGAATTGTTTTTGCTGTGGGGAAATATTCTCTGGCAGCCGGTTTTGCAAAGCTTCCATTTGGCTAGAGCTCACGCCCATTTGTCGGAAGCTACACAATAAAGAAGAAAACCCTTTTCCGTTCAACCCCATGGTTTCGCTATCCGTAGCAGCACGATCCAAAAAACTGCTATAGTAATTTTTCAAGCTGCGAATCGCACCGGCATCAAGAATGACATCAGCATCGAGAATTTGTCCGGTGATGGGGTTAACCCGTGAAGGACCAATTCCGTAAGCCATGGGATAGAAAGAATTGGACCAGCGGATGGTATTGTAGCGAACGTCAGCGGGATCCCAATCAGCATCGTCTGGCATTTGCTTCACTTGAATCGCATTACGAAATCCCGCTTGTTCGAACGCTTGGTTCCACATGAGAACGCCTTGGCGGATAGCATCGCGATACTCGTGGGGAACTGTATTTTCAATCCAAAAAACAATGGGTTCTTTGGGAGGAGAAATGGCAGCGTTGGGATTTTGTTTTTCTAAATGCCAGCGTTGGATGTAGCGAACGAAGGGATCTTCCCCTTCTTCGGAGAGATTTTGGTGTGCGGATATAAAGTAACCAACGCGATTGTCAGCTAGTCGCGGTTGGTAGCCGTTTTCTGGCAGTCGCGAAAAACTAGAGTGAATCCGCAAGCTAAAACCTCGGCTATCGGGTAAGGCATCGAAGGAGAAAAATGGACTGGAAACGCCACCAAGGTGATGAACTGACTCTATTTCTAGATTCAAGGGAAATGCTTTCACCGTGTCTAAATAAGAATTGGGTCCGGCAGCAGCAAAAGAAGAAGACTCTCCCCCTGACATAAACTTAAGCCGAGAACCAAAACCAGACAGAGATGCCAGCAAACCACTATCGACTTCTACTAAAATGGAGTCTCGTTCCGGATGGATACTTTGGATGGATAAGGTTTGAATGATGGAATCGCTAAACGATCGCTCCACAGAACGCCGCTGCGGATCGCCTGGGTTCGTGCGAAAATAATGGTTGGGAACGACGATTTGAATTTGCTTGCGGTGGCGGCGGAATTGAAATATGGTATCTTGAAGGGGCCAGCCGCTGTACAACCCCCAATCGCCGATTCCGGAAGCTAGGGTGGCTGCGTACAGGAAGTTTTGGTTGAGTTGTTTGGGTTTGATTTCTAAATAGGTTTTTCCCGTTTCGCGATCGCGATAAAGAGTAAATATACCCTCCAATACCTCTTTATCTTTAGTAATTTCTTCAAAAGGTTTCAGGGGCAATTCTTCTTCTGATTGAGAATCTTTTTTTTCTTTCGAGTCTTCGGCTGAGGTGGCTTGTTCTTCAGTAGCGGTTTCGGAGGCTACCAAAAGATTGTTGGTATTGGCGATCGCTGGGAGGGATAGTAGCGGCGTTCCTACCGTCGTTGCGATCGCACCAGTGACCAACCACAAACTGAATGATATTGACTTTTTCATATGAAATTCCTGAACAAGAAATAATTTTTGGTTCGATCTCTACCCTAAAATAATTCTCGCCAAACACCAACTTATGCACGCCCCTCGTTTAGGTAGTGCCTTCAAATTCAATGGTGGGATTGAGCTGTAAAGCTGGCAAACCAACTTCATCTGGGTCTAGCGATCGCACCACAAACAATCCCATGATATCTTTTGTCTGGGGTTGGCCGCGAGAAGCTCCTGTCAATCCCATGGCAATGGCGACGCTACAGACACCATTGGTTTTTTGGCAGCGTTGGTCCCATTTTTTCTTGGCTTTTTGATGTTGGCGATCGCTTTCGGGATATTCTCCAAACAAATGAAAGCGATCGTCTTCCGTTTGCAAAATTCCCAACTGGTATTGCTGGTCTTCCCAGAAAACTTCCCCTTTCTGAAAGCAAACACCTCGCAACCCTCCAGAAGCTTCAATTTCCCGAATCATTTCTTTCGCTTTGGGTCGGGTGGTTTGAATCAAAACCACAGGCAAACTCTGCCCTTCGCAATCCATCCCTTCCTGGTTGTAACATTTGTTCGTATCTTGTAAAAATTCGATCCATTCCCAAGGAAAATCTCCCAAACTCACAAGGGATTTTTCGGGAATCAGATCGTCGGCAACAATAGGCCTATTGATATTCGGAAACATTCCCTCATCCATTTCCGAATCAAAGGCCATATCTTGTAACTCTTTTGCTAGTTGCGGTAGCGTAGATACTTTCACTGAAATCGTCTCGGCCTGTTTTTCCGATTCTTTTTGCGGCAGTTGAATGCGATATTTGCTAGATAAATCTTCCGTTTCATCGACGCTCAAACGGCGATCGTGAGCTTGACAAAAACGCGAAAATGCTTCTAACGCCACCCAAACGGCTATAGCTTCTTCTTCGTATAGGAAAGAACGCAAACCTTCTAAAGGATGCAAATTTCCAAAAGTAGGTTGAATTTGCGAAAATGGTAGCTCGCCTAAATCGACATCTTCATCATCTTCTTCACCTTCATCCATGTCTTCACTCTTTTCGTAGGTCAAAAACCAGCAATCTTGTTCCAAAAATGCCTCTTCCAACTGAGACATTTGACGCTCGCTGTGGCTTAAAATTTTCCGGCGGAATTCTTTGATAGAATCCAAAGAGCGGTACAAAACCACACCATAGTCCAACCCCGCCATGCCCAAAATACAAGCATAAAGGGTTTCCACGCCCCACTTATCAATTTCAATAGCCAGAATCTGGTGGTCGGCGAGAATTTCCCAAGGAGCGATTTGCCAAAGGTCGCCTGCCTTTTGCTCTAAGGCTTCTAAGTACTGGGGCGAGATTTTGGGGGGAAGATTTTCTAGCGCTTCCGTAAAACTGCGGAAAATTTCGTCAATGACAGGTAAATTCGGTACGTATTCCACCGTGATATCCAGTTCTTGTAAAGCCCCACGCAAGAAAAACTGAAGTTCCCGGTCTTTAACCACAATTTTCTGAGGTCGCGTTAGCGATACGGGGCTTTGAGGAGATTCTATGGCCTGGATGAGAGAGCGAACCACAGCTTCGTGGCCAACATCTGGGGAAACCATTTCCATAGATCGCACCACGCCGTGAGAACCATCCACCCAAAGGATACAATCTCCGCCCACCGGTTCGCTTTTCGAGGGTTGGTAGGAGTTGGCGGTTATGTAGCGACGGTCTCCTTCCCACACATTTTGCGATTGGGGAAGTTTTTGCAGACGGCGAAGTGTGGTGTGGGTAAGCACTGTCATAAAACCAAATTTGTAAAATAGAACGCCAAAGTAGAGACTATGGATAGGTTTCCCACAAATCCATTTTACAGCTACGTTTGGCAATAGAAATTTTAGATTGCTGCGCGAGCAAGCCAGCCATCTCGATCGTATCAATCAATACTATTTTATAGGGGAAAGGCATGCACTTTCCACACAAATTTTATCAAACCGGGCGATCGAGCCTAAAAATAGAAAAAAAATAGAAAATATAGGAAGGATAGCCAATCAGGAAGGTGGTCTGCTAGCAGAGTTGACGGTTGCCCAGCAAACTCGATGAGACTTGGCTAGGTATAGAACGGGTTGCCAACCATAATGCGATCGCCTCGCATTTTTGACGAACTATCTAGGATTTTTCATCTTGCTCTTGCGTTTTGCAGCTCAATAAAAAAAACTCAAATATGGTTTGACTGACTTAGGATAGCACAAGCGCCCCTAGCTAGATCGCCCACCTTCCCACAGCTTCCATGTAGCCGATGAAAGCAGGAAACGATGCTGCGAATCCCACCGATGGAACCGTGGTTAAGCTTCTTTGGATGTCGGTACTGGCATGGGTGAGGTAGGGTTGTGGTTGCTTGTTCCTCGTTGGCGGTTGGTGTATGTTGACGATCGGTTGGATGGGGAATTGGTTTGTCCGGTTTCTAAAGCTTCTACATGAAAGCGATAGCCAACATTGCGTACGGTTTGGATGAGATGGGGTTGGCGCGGATCGATTTCGATTTTTTTGCGTAGGGAAAGAATGTGGGTATCGATAGTGCGGGGATTGTCGATCGCTTCCGGCCACGCTTTTTTTAACAATTCCGTTCGACTCAACGGCAGACCATTGGCTGAGGCCAAAACGTAGAGCAGGCTAAATTCTTGGGGAGTCAGATCGATGGGCTTTTGCTGGAAGTAAACACGTCGCTGAATGGGATTGATTTGTAAATCTCCTAGTTCCAAACTTGTGGGAGGGCGGACCACGCGATAGCGGCGCAAAAGCGCTTCTATTCGGGCCATAAATTCTTGCATGCCAAAGGGTTTGCTAATGTAATCGTCAGCACCAGCTTGCAGTCCTGCTACGACATCAGCTTCCGTGCTGCGGGCTGATAGCATTAAAATCAGCGATCGCTGTTGCTGCTGCAACCAACTACAAAATTCCAAACCATCTCCATCGGGGAGTTCCGAATCTAAAATCACCAAAGTGGGCTGGCGCTGCTCGAATACTTGTCTGCCTTGGCGTAGGCAATTGGATTGGTATACTAAATAGCCAAGTTGCTGTAAATGCCATCCTAACAACGATCGTAAGTGAGGGTTACCCTCAACAATTTGAATACCAATAGCCGTCACGTGAGCCTCCTGGTCAAGCTTGAGGTTGCCTGCATGGGAAAAACGGGAACTGGCGTTTTCGGGGCGAATTGCCCTCCAACTACAGCCTTGCTTGGGAAACCGACTGCCAGCGTTTTCCTTGGTGAAGGAAACCCGATGGGGTCGGACAGAAAACACCAAACTGGCACTGATGAAAATAGCTAGCTGGTGGTTTGGTTTCCTAAAAAACACTTATTTGGCAGTTTCATGGAGGGCGCAGCCCCAACCAACCACAGCTCTCGGTTTTGTTTTTAGAATATACAGTGCTAGTGGGTGTTTTCTATTCCTCGCATTGCTTTAAAGTAAGCGTAGCAAAACTTTCTATAGATGTTTTGTAATCTGTGCTACGCGCAGTTAGGTTTTCCATAGTAGTCTCAAAAAAAATGTTGAAAAAATTTCAAAACTGGGAAATCTGGTTTTAGAGGGAATTCAAGCATAGCGGTGCAACGAT
>CAYZHY010000039.1:9011-31393 GCA_964477525.1 uncultured Geitlerinema sp.
TTTCCGATTTAAACAGCAGATTTCCCAGTCTATTAACTTGCCGTTCCTTGATGTCATGGGAACGCCGAAATCTTGCGTGGCTTTAACCCCAATCGAGATAGTGCCTCCGACACCGGTCAGAAGGAGCATCCAAAAATGTGTTACGATTTGATTCAAAGTACGTCCGGACAGGGAAAATAAGACTCGCCGAGGGTCCCTGTAGACGGGGATGGACTAGTTCGTGGCTAGTTCATCTAGGTACATCCGATGAAGCGAGAATCTCACGAATAGAATTCGTGAGGGTGTCAAAGACGTTTTCTGCTGTCTTATGGAATAAAACTACATGCCAGAAACATCCATTTACGAAAAAAGTACGTCTAATTTTGCCAACCAGTACGTTCCCACCGATGGCGACGGCGATGCTACCCAGTGGCTACCAGAACATTTGGTAGCGGACACACCACCGGCATTGCCCCAGGTCAGCGAACGGGAAGTTATCAAGCACTATACCCGCCTGTCTCAGGAGAACTTTGCCATTGATACCGGTTTCTATCCTTTGGGTTCTTGTACGATGAAATACAATCCCAAAGTCAACGATTGGGCGGCCATGCTGCCTGGGATGGCGCAGTTGCATCCCTACCAACCTGAAGAAACCGTACAAGGGGCCCTGCAAGTCATGCACGAGCTTTCCGAGGCTTTGTGCGATTTGACCGGTATGAACGAAGCCACCCTGCAGCCAGCAGCAGGTGCCCACGGAGAGTTAACGGGAATTCTCACGATTCGGGCATACCATGCTGCCAACGGTGAAGACCAACAGCGGCGCGTGGTTTTGATTCCCGATTCGGCCCACGGTACGAACCCAGCGACAGCAACCATGGCTGGGTACCAGGTGAAAGAAATTTCCTCCGATGAAAATGGTTTGGTGGACTTGCAGCAATTGAAGGAGATGGTCGATGAAAGTACGGCCGCTCTCATGTTGACCAATCCCAATACCATTGGATTGTTTGAGGAGGATATTTTAGAGATTGCCGATGTGGTCCACCAAGTAGGCGGTCAGCTGTACTACGATGGTGCCAACCTCAATGCGATCGCGGGTCTGGCCCGTCCTGGGGATATGGGCTTTGACGCGATCCATATGAACTTGCACAAAACCTTCTCCACTCCCCACGGAGGAGGCGGTCCGGGTTGCGGGCCCGTCGCCGCCAAAGAACACTTGGCTCCGTTTTTACCGAAACCTCGGGTGGTCAAAGAAGGCTCTCGCTACCATCTCAAACACGATTATCCCCAATCCATCGGTCGCATTAAAGGATTTTGGGGCAATTTTGGGGTAATGGTGCGTGCTTATACTTACATCACTACCTTGGGCATCGATGGTCTGCGGCAATCCAGCCAGGATGCCATTCTCAATGCCAATTATTTGCGACACCTAATTCGCGAAGCTTTCCCAGCTTCTCACCTCGACCGCCCCTGCATGCACGAATTTGTTGTATCGGGTTCGGCCGTGAAGAAGATGGGAAGTTCCACTTATGGGGTAGCCAAGCGTTTGCTAGACTATGGGTTCCACGCTCCCACCATTTACTGGCCTGCCATTGTGCCAGAAGCGCTGATGATCGAACCCACCGAAACCGAAACCAAAGAAACCTTGAGCCAATTTGCCGCTGCTCTCAAGCAAATTTCCCAAGAAGCATCAGAAGATGCGGAATTTGTCAACCATTCCCCACACAATTTACCAGTAGGTCGGGTTGATGAAGTGAAAGCTGCCCGCCATCCGGAACTAACCTGGCCTGCTTAGAAAAGGTTAAAAGGCGTTTGGTGGAAATTTTTGCTATTTCTAACGTCTATTTTTTTGTTGCTACCGAGAGGTAGGCCTATGCCTATGCTTGACGATCCCCAAACCATTCGGCATTACCAAAGACTAACAGATGCCCTCTCCGACTTCCAAAGCCGAGGATATCGGTACGACGAACTGCGCATGTATCTCAACGGTTACATAGCAGCTTTGCGCAATGCCTATGCCCTTGATAGTTATTTAATCAATCGTTTGGAAGAACAAGTCAATCGTTTTCTGTTGGATGTTGTTGCTGGGAACACACCAGAAGCACAGCCAGAACCGGAGAGAGGTTTCTAAGGATTAGGGAAGCCATAACAATATAAAAAAAAGAGGAAAGGATCGCTATTCCCCCACGGGAGTAGCATCTTTTCCTCTTTTTTTATGGGTCTTAATATTGGTCGCGGTTACGATGCCAAAGCAACTTCCAGAGTTTGGGCTAGTTCGCCGCTTTGGTACAGTTCAATCATGATATCGGAACCACCCAAAAATTCCCCATTTACGTATACTTGAGGAATGGTGGGCCAGTTGGAATATTCTTTAATGCCCTGACGAACATCCCAATCTTCCAGAACATCCACAGTTTCGTAGGGAACGCCCATGGCATTGAGAATTTGGACCACGTTGTTGGAGAAACCGCATTGGGGCATGAGTTTGTTGCCCTTCATGAACACCATGATTTTGTTATTGTTGATGGCGTTTTCAATACGTTCTTTAACTTCAGGTGTCATAAGCCTTCCACTAAAATCGCAATAGGTGTGCAAGAAAATCGAAATCGAAAGCGTAGTAGAGCATTTTCATGCTACTACCCGCAAATTTTTTAAGGAAAGTACACTTTGTTTAATAGATCCCAAGTTTTTATTGAGCCAATCTCTCTTGACGAGCGAGATTGGAGTGCTTGGCGATCGCTTAAAGCGAACGAAGATCCATGGATCGAGCTCCAAGGGACTCTATTTGTATATACTCTAACGCTGTTTGTTTGATTATGCAGTTTGAGTTACCTGCGACCAACGCTCGGGAGTATAGGTTTTGAGAGCCAAAGCGTGGATAGCCTCGGTAGACATGGCTTGTTGCAAAGCTTTGTAAACCATTTGGTGCTGTTTGACCAAACCTTTGCCTTCAAACTCCGAAGAAACCACCGTGACCTGGTAGTGGTCGCCGCCTCCAGTTAGGTCTTGTACCTGTATTTGGGCATCGGGAATCTCCGATACAATCATTTCTTTAACTTGTTCGGAAGTAACCATGAACGCTCCTTATCAAAAAGTTACACTCGTTTCATTTGGTAGTGTAGCGGCGATCGCTTGTGCTGTCCAAATTGAGCGTGGGTGCGTGGGTGCGTGGGAGATTGACAAGTAATATCGATTGTTTTCGACCATGCTCCCATACCCCCATGTTCTAAAACATCAAGCATTCTGAGCTTGGGCATCAATCGCTTTGCCAGCATCGTGGCTAGCAATTTGATTGGGGTCACCATTGGGAACCCAGTGAAGAAATACCAACGGTAACAACGTAGAACCATTGGCAATTACCACCAACAGCCATAGATTGTCAAAATTGGATTCGGTAATCTGCAACCAATGCATTAAGACAGCGCCGAATTCATGGGATAGCACGCTAGCTAAATTTGTAATCGACATTAACAGGGCAAATAATGTGGCTTCCACACCCGGAGGGCACAAACGCGCTGCCAAGACCAAAACTGGCATAAAAGCAATTTGTCCCATTACTGCTAAAATCAGACTATCGCCCAGACTAAACCAGCGATCGTCGATGCCGATAGCGCGGTTGGCATGGGTAACCAGCAATAAGGTGGTCATGCCCAAAGAAGCGGAAATTACGGTCGCCCAACCAAAAATCTTGCGAAATGGTATTTGCTTTAAGAAACGCTGGAACAACCAAACGCCTATCAAAGAGGCCACACTGGTCACCAACCGCACTCGCCCCAAAAATTCCGGTTCAAAGCCCAGTTCGTTGGTGGTAAAGAAGAACATAGCAGCGTCGGAGTTGGGAGTAGCTTGCCAAACGAACAAAAAGAGCGTAGGTAGCAAAATAGAACGTTGGGTAAAAGTGCGGCGTAGCTGCTTGACTTGTTGTTTGACGTTTTGGGTTTCTCCTTGCTGTACTGGGGTCTCGTGAATGAGCCAGGCAATACCGGTAACAATCAGGGGGAAAGTAGCGGTAACGAAGAAAATATTGCTTGCTGAGAAATATTCCAACAGGAAACCACTCAAATAGGCGGTGATGATGCCACCAATAGCAGAAGTTCCCCAGCACAAAGATTGTAGGGAACCAGCATGGGAAAGGTTTTCCTGGCGCGCACGCTCTACAACGAGAGAATCGGCGATGACGTCGCTGATAGCAATGGAAAGGGAACTGAGAGCGATGGCAACGGTGGCTTGCCAAGGAACTGTGACAATGGTGGCCATGGCTATCCAGGAAAGGGCACCCAAAATCCCCGAAAGAATTAGATAGGGTCGCCGGCGATATCCCAAGATGGGCAAACCATCAGAAATAAATCCCAGTAGAGGTTTGACCATCCAGGGAATGGAAACAATACCCATCATGGCAGATACTTCCGCAGGGCTCATGTGGAGTTGGTCTTTGAGAAAGAAGCTAACCGCCAGCCGTGCCAAACCCAAAATTCCCTGTACGAAATAAACGAGTAGGATGGCAATGAGTTCTGGTGTGGGTTGGTGACCGAGAAATACTTTTTCTTTGACCGTTGCTTTGATGCGTTGCCCAGTACCAGCGTAAACGTACATCGATATATTTCTTTACAATTGACTGTTGATACTATAGCAAACGCGATCGCTAAAAGTGGTTCGGGAACTTGGAAGTACAGCGAGGGGGGATGGTTCGTTCGATTGATTTTCTGTGGTGTTTCTCAGGGGTGACTCAATAGCAAATTATTGGGTTCTCAGAATTCCTTAAGAAAGCGAGCAGATACTAGAAAATAACAAGCCAAATTTCCCTAGTTTTTGGCTTGGCTGGCAAAAGTACAAAGAATTAGGAGTTTGCTATGAATACCCCCAACCGTCTATCCTGGAAAACCTCTTTAATGGTTTTAGCTGCTACTGTCTCTGTAGGTAGCCTATCGCTGGTTTTCGCGAAAGACGTGCGCGGCAGTTCCAATACTGATTCCCAAGTCCAAAACCAAACTTTAATTGCCCAAAATTCTCAAAATTCCATCAAATTGAAAGCTACAGCGGGTAAAGGCACTCCCGAAGGATTCACCGAACAAGAATGGCTGCAAGCAAACGCAGAAACGTATATATCTAATGTAGGAGAGAATACTTATACAATTACCATTGAAGCCAGCAATCTGGTTCCCAACGGATTGTACACCGTTTGGTGGGTAAACCAGCAACTGGTTGGCATGGATATGGGTCCAGCCGGTGGTACTCCTGAAAACGAATTTCGCGCTGACGAACAGGGCAATGCTACCACAACCGTTACTGTTCCCAAAGACAATGATTACGACAAGTTAGGAATTGCCTACCACGCTGACGACCAAACTCACGGCGATACGCCCGGCAAAATGGGTGAGGTTTCCTTCCGGCATTTGATGGGGAACTTTATTAAACCGAATTAATTGAGAATGGGAGTATGGGAGCATGGGAGAAGTTAACAGTTTTCCTAGGCTCCCTACAAAAAACACCCAAGCCAACAATTTGTTAGCTTGGGCGAGCTGACAGGTAGAACTCCTTAGGGAAGGCCTTTACTCAGCGATCGCAGGAAGGTTTTTCCGGCTTGACACCGTAGAAACCTTAGCGGATGTTAATGCGCACGGAACTGTTCCTGTCTTGTTCAAGTTTAGGCAAGTGTAGGTTTAGAATCCCATTTTCAAACTTGCCTTCCACTTTTTCTTTGTCGATCGCTGTAGGTAAGTCAACTACTCGTTCGAATTTCCCGTATTGGAATTCGGAACGGTAGAAGCCTTTGTCTTCCTCTGTATTTTCATGGCGGTGTTCGCCACGAATGGTGATGGTGTTGCGGCTGGCATCAACATCGAGGTCTTTAGTTTCTAGTCCAGGTAATGCAGCGCGGAGGTAGAGAGCATCTCCATTGTCGCGTAATTCGATCGCTGGCTGCCATGGAGCTTGGGTCTGTGGCAGACCCCGATCGTAGCCTGCAGTTTCCTCAAACAGACGATCCATGTGACGGCGCAGGGGATCTACACCGGTAATGGGGTTCCAGCGAACGATAGCCATAGCTTCTCACCTCCTTCGAGCGGAACGCTACAACCTATCGCCTTTTTGACCTCATTATTTACACTGACATAGGTAGAGAAAAGCTAACATGGGAAAAAACCGAAAAGATAATTTTGGTTTCCCGTAATTCCAGCTATAGGATTACGATCTTTTTTCTAAGAAATTTTCCAATAAAGTACCCAAGCCAATCGAGATTGACTTGGGCAAATGGGGATGAACATCCTTAGGGGATGCTTTTCGTTTGGAATTAGAAGGTGTTCGGCAGTTACCGAAGACACCTTAGCTGATGTTCACGCGCACGGAACTATTTTTATCTTGTTCGAGCTTGGGCAAGTACAGGTTTAAAATCCCGTTTTCAAACTTGCCTTCCGCTTGTTCGTTGTTTACAGCAATCGGCAGGTCTACCACCCGCTCGAATTTGCCGTATTGGAACTCGGAACGGAAGAAGCCTTTATCTTGGTTTTCTTCTTCCTGACGATGTTCGCCACGAATGGTGACGGTGTTCCGGCTGACGTCAACATCGAGGTCTTGGGCTTCCATACCAGGCACGGCAGCGCGGAGGTAGAGGGCATCCCCGTTATCCCGTAGTTCGATCGCTGGCTGCCACGGCGTTTGGGTTTGGGTTAACCCGCGATCGTAGCCCGTAATTTCGTCAAACAGACGATCCATTTGACGACGGAGAGGTTCGATTTCGGTGGCAGGATTCCAACGAACGATAGCCATACGCTCTCACCTCCTTCGGTTAGAACGCTACAGCCTATCGCCTTTCGACCTCATTTTCAAAATGACATAACTAGGAAATGCCTGACATTGAAGGCAACCGAAAATACCATGCTGGTTTCCCGTACTTCATTACAAAAGTTCGTTTTGGGTCGGTGGAAAGCGTCTAGAAAAAATTTACCCAAGCCAACCGAGATTGGCTTGGGCAAGATGGGGATGAAAATCCTTCGGGGATGCTTTGAGCTTGGAATTAGAAGGTGTTCGGCAGTTACCGAAGACACCTTAGCTGATGTTCACGCGCACGGAACTATTTTTATCTTGTTCGAGCTTGGGCAAGTACAGGTTTAAAATCCCGTTTTCAAACTTGCCTTCCGCTTGTTCGTTGTTTACAGCAATCGGCAGGTCTACCACCCGCTCGAATTTGCCGTATTGGAACTCGGAACGGAAGAAGCCTTTATCTTGGTTTTCTTCTTCCTGACGATGTTCGCCACGAATGGTGACGGTGTTCCGGCTGACGTCAACATCGAGGTCTTGGGCTTCCATACCAGGCACGGCAGCGCGGAGGTAGAGGGCATCCCCGTTATCCCGTAGTTCGATCGCTGGCTGCCACGGCGTTTGGGTTTGGGTTAACCCGCGATCGTAGCCCGTAATTTCGTCAAACAGACGATCCATTTGACGACGGAGAGGTTCGATTTCGGTGGCAGGATTCCAACGAACGATAGCCATACGCTCTCACCTCCTTCGGTTAGAACGCTACAGCCTATCGCCTTTCGACCTCATTTTCTACAGTACAAAACTGTCAGGTAGCTGACATTGAAGGCGACCGAACAAACAATTTTGGTTTCCCGTAATTTCCCGCTAGGCGGCGGTGGTTTTGCCTAATTCGGTGAGGAATTGGAAAGCTTTGGCAATGTAGCTGGCGCAGACGTGGGGAGATGTTTCGTAAAAAGAACGCCAAGCCATCGATTTGTCGTTGTCGTAGCAAGATTCTCGTTCCGGATAGTGTTCCAACCATGCCAAACGTACGGCATGACCGATTATGATATCGAGAACCAGATACTCTTCTACTTGTAGTTGGGGATTGCGCTGCGCGATCGCGGCTAACTCCATCAAAGCTTCAATGTTAACTTGACGGTAAGCTGGCGCTACAATTTTATTGAGCAAATGTTCCACTTGTAGGGCAAAATTCTTTTCCCCTGGGGTCATTTCCGAGAGAATAGTGGCGCTATCGATGCGGTTGCGTCGTTCTAATTTATCGCCAATTACCAATCCCTTGCAGTGTTTCATCAAACGCCATACCTGGGGATAAAAATCCTCTGGAACCCTACCGGCAGCACCTTCCAACTCTCGGTGACGCAACCATCCTCCCTGGGGAGGGGTTTGGGGGATTTCTTCGGGAAACACCACCCAGTCGATATCGGCGGATTTTTGGTTGAGATGTAAGGATTCTTGTTTTTTCAGGAGTTGATTCATGCTAGCATAGCCTTCCAAAACTTGGCGCAGGCGGTTTTTGATTTCAAACGGACTGAGCGCCATGAGGGCTTCGTAGGCTTCGTCTTGGGTAAGTTCCTTTTCCTGTGCTAGTTCGCTGGTTAGCAGCAATATCAAATAACTAACGCGCAAGGTTAGCAAGCCGTCGAACAATTGTGGATCTGATTTTAGTAATACGCTTAGGTAAACCAATACTTCTTGAGTTAAAACTCGATCGCGTACGTCTTCGCTGCACAACTCGCAAATCAGTTCTAGTAGTTCTAAGTGCGATCGCGGCCGGGTAATCAAAGAGCGATCGCTATAGGCTTTCCCCACAGCAATCTGTTTCTGACGCACCAAAATATCGGTTACAGCATCAGACAAACTAATATCCACTTTCTTTAACAATCCCGCTGCATAGCGAACTACTGCCCAATAAGGGGCAAATGGTAACGTAGAAGAAGGAAATTCGCTGTCTTGAGGCACTCCCTGGCCGGCTTTAAAGTAAATTTCATCCAGCAAATCTGCCACCGTCACTGGTACTTGGGGGCCGCCCATACCAGTATCAAACTGCAATCCCTGCAAACGCGCCATCGCCTGCAAAATTTGGACTTGTTCGTACAAATTGGCTGACTGTCGCAACCGCTCTAGCAGGCAGGAAATATCGGTTTCGCATTCCAAACCAAATTCTTGAGTTCTTGTCAAAGGTTTGGTTTGGGCAGGGTCAAATAAGAGGTAATCTTTGGTTGAAGAGGCTTCCTGCAGCGATACTTCTGGAAAGGCAAATTCATGTAGATCGTCGAATTGTTCTTCCCCAGAAGTGAGCATCAACTGCTGCAAACGCCCCAGATGAACGGGCGTATCCCCACAGTGCCCTTGCCGGAGTTCTTGCGCCAATTCTAAAACTGCTTCCCTGCCTGACTCGAGCATCTTGCGTGTTAGCAGCAAAACGAGGGTCGGACGTCCTAAATGACTCCAGTTGCGGTGAATGTAGGCTAGTTCGCTTTTGATTTGGGCGACGAGAAAATGGTAGTCAAAAGTGAGATAGAATTCTTCTGTTTCCAAAAACGACGGCAAAAATACCATGATTTCGCCACGAATGCGGAAAATACGGGATGTTGTCAAACTGCGCAAGCGACGAATGGGACGTCCGGTCAATCCTAGTTTATCATTGCGTCCAATTTGCGTGTATGCTGCTGTAAGTTCCCGCGATCGCCGAATTTGAATCGGTTCTACTTCTTGCGGGGTTTGCGCGATCGCACCGTAAGCAGCCAAATCTGCTTGCAAATTTTTATCTTCCGCCAGCAAGGCAACCTGTACCACCGGCTGGCGATCGCTGCCCAAACGCTGGTATCTTCCTAATGGGTCAATATCCCCCACCTCCAGCAACCGTTCCTGCAACAGTTGCACCAACCAATACAAACTTTGCGCCCAAATTAACGGTACATTTTCATTCGGCAGACGCTTGTGGCTGTGGGGATTTTGTCGTTCTGCTTCAATATTCACCGTCGGTACGTAGTACAATTCCGGCAATAATTTTTGACCGTCTTTTTCTACCAACAAACCCGATAATTTTTGCAGGTATTTTTCGGCCTGTTCCGTATCCCGACGACAAATGCCATCCAAAGCTAAATAGGTAAAAAATAACGGCCATTCACATTCAATATGTTCGAATTCTTGTAATTCCCAAGGTTCGTAATGCAAGCGATCGGTATCTTCCAAAACTGTTTGGTGTCCGTCGCGCAAAAACCGCTTGCAGCCATAATTCCCTTCCAGTTTATCAATAATTTTATCCCGCGTACGCACGACCAAATCCACATTTTCCACAGCAAACGCCGGAAATCCAATAATACTCAAAAGCGCCGCATCGGTTTCTTTAGAACTAGACTCCCTTGGCAGCAGCGATTCCAGCGTAATACGGGCGCGGGCAATTTCATCGGGCAAAACATGAATGACAGATGCTTGACCGCCACGAACTCCAAATAAATTTAACCCATTTAATGCTTCTAAAGCGGCTTTTGCCATCCCCACCGAAGAAGCATTTAATTCCGCATTGCCCTTATTAATTTTATTTCCCCGCTCCCAAATGCCATAATCTGGCGTTCTGTAAGTACGTCCAATATAATACACCAGATTTTGAATAAAATTAACCTCATCGATGGTATAGACAATTTGCAACCCCGATGCCGTCATTTGCGCTAAAATTAACAAAAAGATGGACGTAGCATCCAGTTGCAAATGCCCCCATTCATCATCGCCAACTACCGTATCTCCCGTATCGGTATCGTATTTGGCGTGTAACGAATAGGGTGGCGATTGATTTTGCTTGAACTGTTCCACTTTATCGGCTTGCCGCATCATGGCAAACAGCAACCCCCGCATTAATTTAATTGTGCTGTGTTCTAGTTCGGAGGTTCTGCCTTGATTTTCATCGATTTTGCGGTAAGCCAGCGCCAATCCCCACACGCACAGAATGCTGTAGACATTATCCCGCACCCAAGCGTCTGTATAGTCACCATGACTGTTCACCGCTGTACTGGCGGGCAACAATCCGGTGAGAGGACTTTGGCGAGAGAGGATAATTTCCTGGATGAGGTGGTAGTAGCGTTCTAGTTTGACTTTTCTTTGTTCTGCACTGATAGGCATGGCATAAGGATAAAATAACTGCGATTCAAATGCAAATCCAGTTGAAGCTTGAGGGAATCACAAGTGGATTTTCTATAGATTGGGCAGGATGGCCACAACTTACATTTGAGGGAAATCCACACTTTTGATATTTAAGAATCGAAGTGTTATGGCATAGGAAGTTAAATTTCATTTAACAATAGCATAATCCCAGCTTCGCTACTAGTTCAAGACCTGGTTGGCAAGTGGAGAAAAATCGTATTTTAAACCAAATATAAATATCTTTATCGCTAGAATATATCGATTCCCTATCTAAAAAATGAAATTGTTTATACTTCCAATAAACGATCGTATAGATGGGAAAGCTCCCATGTTCTTCATCAAAAGCAAATACAAGGAGGGTTTCCCTACTTGTTTGAAGCAACTTCCATAAAAATTGACATACTGCTGGTAAAGAGACCCCGGCAAGCTGGGTGGGATAAAGACACTTTACCTTGCTGTCATGCCGTGCGTTCAAATGATTTTTCCCATTTTAGCCATTTCGCGATCGCTTTGGGAACTCCTCCTGTTAAACTGCTTAAGCAGTATCTTCCATCCTAGGAAAAGCTGTCTTCAAAGGAGGGGGATTAGACCCAAAATTGTCGATTGAAAAGGAAACGTGCTGGGTTGGGCAATTATGTCGCAGGTTTTGGAAAAAGAAACAGTTTTGGGGTATCCAGTACACCTGGCTAACGATTATTTAGCTTGGATCCGCGATCGCATTTATCGAGGGCAAGGAGGGCATATTGTCACCCTCAATGCTGAAATGAGCATACAGGCGGAATCAAATTCTGAACTGGCAAACATTATTCATGCCGCCGATTTGGTAATTCCCGACGGGGCTGGTGTGGTTTTGTACTTACGCTGGAAAGGGCAACTAGTGAGACGGTGTCCTGGTATCGACCTAGCAGAAGCTCTATTGCAACAACAATATAAAACTTTTTTGTTCGGTGGGCAACCAGGTATCGCCAATATCGCTGCCAAAAACTTAAAAGCTCGTTTTCCCCAAATTCAAATTGTTGGTAGCCAACATGGTTATCTTGGAAAAGCCGATATGGACCGATTTTGCCAAACTTTGCTGCAGCAACAACCGCAATTGGTCTTGGTAGGGTTGGGAGTTCCCCGGCAGGAATTTTGGATTGCCAAATACCGCCATTTGCTGCCAGAAGCCATGTGGATTGGGGTTGGTGGTAGTTTTGATATTTGGGCAGGGGTGAAAGAACGCGCTCCTGCTTGGCTGCGCGACAATCATTTAGAGTGGGCGTATCGTTTGTATCGGGAACCTTGGCGTTGGAAGCGGATGCTAGCCTTGCCAAAGTTTGCGATGAAAGCCGTTTGGCGGGGATAAATTGAGGGTGGAAGCGTGGGAACGAACGAGCGTGGGAGAAAATACAATATTAGAAGGTTGGGTAATATATCTTTACGTGGAAGGGGTCAAACAGAAATTCCGTTCTGTGGTATAGTCGATAAATCGAGTTGGTTCTAATGGGGAACAGCCATTAGATACAAAGGGGAAAGTTCGGTGCAAGTCCGACGCTGTCCCGCAGCTGTGATGGGAAATCTTGGTTTCTCTAAGTCAGAATGCCCGCCAGCTCGAATGTAAGCAAACACATCTGCGAGGTACGGATGGTTTATTGCAATTTGCAAGCAATTCGATTTTCAGTTTGTCCTTCCCAGTTGGAGATAGCAGGGAAGCGAGAGGATTTATTTGTTACTAGATTTTCTCCCAAAAACGCTGCGATGGTGTATGGGAAACCAGTTTGGCAAAACATCGCTACGAAAGTAGAAAACCATCGAGTGGGCGTTTCTAGAATTTTTTTAAGTTGGTTTTGCTGGTTTTTGGATGCCAAAGGCAACTCAGAGATGTTGGCTTGAGAATCCTCCTGCCAGGGGGAGTGGTTGCTCTGAATTATCCCAATTTCTATTGAAATTTCGTGGATGGCGGCGCTTGGGCTGTCATTTTCAGGGATTATTTCTTATTTTTTGTTGTTCTTTATAGGTTTTTGGGTAATGAAAAGCAGATCGAAACTTATACATCTTTCTTTAATAGCAGCTTGTAGCTGTCTTTTGGTAACGCTTTCTGCAGCACCAGCCAGAGCTATGCACATTATGGAAGGCTTTTTGCCAGCTGGTTGGGCGATTTTTTGGTGGGTGGTGTTCCTACCTTTCTTTGTATTGGGGATTCGTTCTATTACTCGAATTACACGCCAAAATCCAGAACTGAAACTCTTATTGGCGCTATCGGGGGCTTTCTGTTTTGTGCTGTCGGCGTTGAAAGTGCCTTCGGTGACGGGCAGCTCTTCCCATCCCACAGGAACGGGGTTGGGCGCGGTTTTGTTTGGTCCTCTCAGTATGTCGGTGTTGGGCACCTTGGTTTTGTTATTCCAAGCTCTGTTGCTGGCACACGGAGGGATTACCACGTTAGGTGCCAATGCCATGTCGATGGCGGTGGTTGGTCCTTTTGTGGCTTATGGAATTTATCGTTTGACCATGCGTGTTAGCGGTGCGCAAGGAATGGCTTTGTTTTTGGCGGCGGCTTTGGGAGATTTATCTACTTATTTGGTGACTTCCGGGCAATTAGCGATCGCTTTCCCCGATGAAGCCACAGGCATTTGGGGGTCATTCATAAAATTTGCTGGCATTTTTGCCGTCACCCAAATCCCCCTAGCCATTAGCGAAGGATTGCTGACTGTATTGGTTTGGAACTGGTTGCAGGCATACAACCAAGAAGATTTGCAAAACCTTCATGCCCTGCAAAATCAAAATTCCTAGTGACGTTGTTTGAATTGAGGAGTAAGATCGTGCAAAGCACAAATTCGGGCTGGAAAAATTTGCTTTTGCTGTCAGGTGTCGTCGCCTTGTCAGCCATTCCCTTGGTTACCGTACAAAATTCCGAGTTCGGCGGGGCAGATGGCAAAGCGGAAGAAGCCATTGCAGAAGTAGAACCGAACTACCAACCTTGGTTTTCCCCAGTGATTACCCCGCCTGGCGGCGAAACTGAGTCGATGCTGTTTGCCTTGCAAGCGGCAGTTGGTTCTGGGGTTCTGGGATTTGCCATTGGTTTGTATAAAGGGCGTTCTCAAACCAGAAACCCCTCATACCAGCGCAACCAGCCTACCGAGTAATGACCCTCCGTATTGATACGTTAGCTTATAACAATCGATTGCGATCGCTAGCTACCGAACAAAAGCTATTTTTCGCGATCGCGGTTTGGTTGCTAGCATTATTGGGGCATCTACCAGTACAATTGGCCATTATATTGTGGATGCCAGTTTGGACCGTACAATACGCCCGCATCCCCATCAAAACCTATTTGTTGCTGGTAGGTATTGCCTCCTTTTTTTTATTGTTCGGTTTGCCAGCCTTCCTAATTCAAATTTCCCCCAATGCCAGTATTTTCGCCAACTCGCCACCCTGGGGAACCTGGCAAATTGATTCTTGGTACTTGGGAATCACGCCCAAAAGCATCGAACAAACCATTGATGTCGTTGGGCGTTCCGCCGCCTGTACTTCTTGCTTATTTTTCCTGCTGTGTACCGTTCCTTTTACCCGCTTGCTGCAAGTTTTGCGCCGCTGGCACTGTCCTGCCATTATAACTGAATTGTTATTATTAATGTATCGTTTTATTTTTTTATTATTAGAAACAGTATCCCAGTTACATTTGGCGCAAAAAGCCAGAGGTGGCTATCGTACCAGGCAGCGAACCTTCAAGAGTATAAGCTTGCTAGCCGGGCAATTGCTGGCGCGTACCCTTGGGCGCTACCGTCAGTTTCAACATAGCATAGCCGCGCGGGGATTTTCCGGCGAATTTCGGGTATATTCCCCAGAAGCAACGAAATATTCCTGGCGATATGCCCTAGAATCGGTATTGGGTTGTTGTGGGTTGCTGGCGTTGGAAGCATGGTATCTCCTGAGATGACAGATTGGTTTTTGCAGTTTCAAAACGTTACGTATACCTATCCCGGGCAGACCCAACCCACCATTGACAACCTCACTTTATCCGTTCCCCAGGGCCAAAAAAGCGCCCTTATCGGTCAAAACGGTTCCGGCAAATCCACCCTGCTATTTTTGGCAGATGGTTTGTACAAACCCCAACAAGGGGAAATTGCCATGCCGCAAATGCGCTTGCGCTACAATCGCCGTTCTCTGAATCGCTGGCGCAAATCGATTGGTTTGGCTTTTCAAGACCCCAACGAACAATTGGTGGCGGGAACGGTTACCGAAGATATTTCTTACGGTTTGTACAATTTGGGATTGCCGGAAAAGGATATAAAACAGCGATTGCGGCAAATTATTGCCGATTTTTCTTTAGAAGAAATATGCGAATCGCCTTTGCACCACCTTAGCATGGGACAAAAACGGCGGGTTGCCCTGGCGGGTGTTCTTGCTTTGCGACCGGATTTGCTGCTTTTGGACGAACCTACTGCTTATTTGGATAAACTTCAAACCCACCATTTGCTGCAAGAACTCGATCGCATTTGGCAAAATGGTACCACCTTGCTTATGGCAACCCACGATTTGGATTTAGCCTATGCGTGGGCGGATTGGTTTTTTATTGTGCATCAAGGAAAGCTTATCCTGCAAGGCAAGGCGGAGGAGGTATTTTCCCAGCGAGAGATTCTAAGAAAAGTACAATTGGGAGTTCCCCTTTTGTGGGAAGTTTGGGAAAGTTTGGGCAAACCTTCGCCGATGCCTAGAAATGTGGAACAATTGCAACAGCATTTGCGCAACAGATAGTTACGATAAATCGGCTTTGACAATTAAAATTTCAAAAGGTTGCAATCGTTTGGGCAATTTAATTGTTTTTCCAGATTCTAACCGATTGGAGAGCAAAACTTCCCAAACTTTTGGAACAATGGGTTCGTCGGTAGTTAGGTCTTTCTCGTAGGAAAAATTAATCGCCACCAAAACTCGTTCCTGTCGGGTTTCGCGAACGTATGCCAAATGTTCGTATGGATAGTGAATTAAAGAACGCCAACGACCGCGAATTAAAGCCTCGCTATGTTTGCGAATTTCAATTAACTTTCGGTAGAAATTAAGCGTAGAATTGGGGTCTTGCCATTGTGTAGAAACATTCACCTGGGGATAATTTTTATGAACGGGAAGCCAAGGTTCTATATCCCGACCAAAACTAAAGCCAGCATGGGCAGAAGTATCCCACTGCATGGGCGTTCTAGCGCCATCTCGCGAGGGTAAAAATTCGCCGCCGATGTGCGGTGCCAATACTTTATCTTGGGATTTCTCTTCGGGAATATCGACATTGTTGACCATGCCAATTTCTTCCCCATAATATAAAACTGGCGTACCGCGTACGGTTAATAAAATTGTCGCTGCAGCGAGGGCAATTTCTTGGGAGTCAATGCACAAACTACATTCTACCCAGCGAGATAAATGTCGGGGAATGTCGTGATTGTCTAGGAAATATGTTGGCCAGGCTTGGGGTGGGGTGATGAGTTCTTTCTTTTCAATTTCTCGTTGCAAATAGCCGGGATACCAAGTGCTAAAAGGAAATTCAAAGTTAAAGGCTAAATGGAGTTCGTCGTTGTTGACGCCATAAAAGCTTGCCGAGTCAAATAGTTGGTTATCGATGAAGGTTTCGCCAATTAAAACGCGGTTTTCGTAACGATCGCAAATTTGTCTAATTTCCTTGACAATTTGATGGTTCTCCGGTAAATTTTTGTTGTAAATGTGGTGTTGGTTGTTATAGGCATTGCGATCGCTAGCCCCAAATTTTGTCGGATTGGGACGAAAATAGGGGTCTTTGCTGTAAACGCTAGAAGCATCCAACCGAAATCCATCGACCCCTTTCTCCAACCAAAATTCTATAACTTCATAAATAGCTTTTCTGACCTCCGGATTTTGCCAGTTTAAATCGGGTTGGTTTTGGTTAAATGTATGGTAGTAATACTGCCCTCTGCTTTCGTGAAAAGTCCAACCACTACCGCCAAAATAAGAAAGCCAATTGTTGGGAACCCCACCCCCCGGCGCTGGGTCTTGCCACAAATACCAATCGCTTTTGGGATGGTCTCGACTGGAACTGGATTTTAAAAACCAATCGTGTTGCGTAGACGTATGGTTAATAACCAGATCCATAATAACTTTTATCCCTCGTTTGTGCGCTTTTTCTAGCAATTCCTCAAAATCTTCTAAAGTACCAAATACAGGTGCAATTTGATAGTAATCGCTAACATCGTAGCCATTATCTACCATGGGAGATTCGTGAATCGGAGACAGCCAAATGGCATCAACACCTAGGGAACGATTGCTTTCCGGATTGCCATCGTTGAGATAATCCAATTTTTGGATAATTCCTTGCAAATCGCCTTTGCCATCACCGTTGCCATCTGCAAAGGTAAGGGGATAAATTTGATAGATGATTCCCGTTTGCCACCATTTGGTAGGAGAAAATTCCATGTCTTGTGTCATGCTGGATAGCCATTGTTCGACAACCAAATTTTAATATAACGTTTTTTTAGCAGGGACAATCTGCGAATTGCCCCTATATGATTTTTAACATTGGGAACAACCAAAGCATTTCATAGGGATTATTTTCCTTTGTACCCAAATTTTCTGAAGATTTGCTGAAAAAATAGCGAAAAAGATATAAACAATTGCATTTTCCTCTATCTTCGCAACAAGCGCATCCCATTCAGGGTGACCAATAAAGTCGATCCCTCGTGACCCAACACGCCAGCCGGTAGCGTCAGTTCGCCGAAAAAGTTAGCAACAATTAACAAAACAATCGAGGTCAGCGCCAGGGTAATGTTTTGCCGAACAATGCGTTGCGACTTTTTGCCAATGGCAATCGCCTGTTCCAGCCTTTCCAATCGATTCGCCATCAACACAATATCCGCCGTCTCCAAAACCACATCGCTGCCAGCGCCTCCCATAGCAATGCCAACCGAAGCCTGGGTTAAAGCTGGTGCGTCGTTGATGCCATCTCCCACCATGGCAACAAAGCGATGCTGCTGCTGCAATTTTTGAATGGCATTGACTTTATCTTCTGGCAGCAAATTGGCATATACTTGAGTGACACCTACGGCTTTGGCGACGGATTCGGCGGTAGCGGCGTTGTCTCCTGTGAGCATGGCCGTGGTGGCAATACCTAGTTTCTTTAGGTTAGCATGGAGCTGGGCTGCTTGGGGATGTACTTGGTCCGCAACCGCTACCATTCCCATCATTTTCTGGTTTTGGGCTATCCAGATAACAGTTTTTCCTTCTTTTTCTAGTTTTTCTGCATTTTGATATAAAAGAGGATTCATAGATGCGCCAACGGCTTCCGTGACAAAAGATAGTTTGCCTGCTCTGACGGGAGTGCCTGCTACCGTACCGGAAACCCCCAAACCGACGTTGGCTTGTAGGTCGATGGCTTCTAAAAATTCAAGATTTTGCTGGTTTGCTGCTTGTACTACAGCTTGGGCAATGGGATGTTCGGAGTAGGCTTCCAGGGAGGCAGCTAGTTGTAAAAGTTGCTCTTGGGTAGTATGGGAAGCGGGCATACAATCGCTGACTTGAAGAACGCCGGTGGTTAAGGTACCGGTTTTGTCAAATGCGATCGCTTTTACGCGACCAATTTGTTCCAACTGGGCGCCATCTTTGAATAAAATTCCCTGTCGTGCGCCTCGGGCAATCCCCGATAGCAGGGTAGGCATAATTGCTGCCATTAACGCGCAAGGAGACGCAACCACTAAGAAGGTGAGCGAACGATAGATAGTCGTTTCCCAACTCCATTGCAGAAAAAAGGGCGGCAGCGTTCCAAAGATTATTCCGGCTACTACAATAACTCGCGCATATCCCCGTTCGAATCTTTCTAAAAACTGCTGCGAAGGGGGTTCGGTGCTTTTGGCTTGTTCTACTAGGCGAATCACCCGTTGAATCAAACTGCTTTCTGGTGGCTTGTGGAGTTCTACAAGTAAAGCACCGTTGCCGTTGATGGTACCAGCAAATACTTCGTCATCCACTGTCTTATCAACTGGAATCGATTCTCCGGTAATGGGTGCCTGGTTAGCAGTACTAGTTCCTTGTCGGATAATACCATCAGTGGGGATGAGTTCGCCGGGTTTGACCAAAATGCGATCGCCGATTTGCAACTGTTCGGTGGAAACCATCCGTTCTTGCCCTTGCTGCCAAACCCTTGCCGTATCGGGCGTTAGCTGCATGAGAGAACGAATATTGCGTTCCGTGCGATGCATGGCAATATTTTCTAAGGCACCGCTGATGGCAAAAATTAGAATTAAAATGGCACCATCCACCAGCAGATAGTATTCCTGCTGCCACAATCCCAAAATCGATGCCCCCAGCGCCGCCACCACCATCAGCAAATCCACATCCAATTCTCGTTCCTGCCAGAGGGTGGTTAAGCCTTCCCGCGCGCTTTCGTAGCCACCAATGACGTAGGCTGCCAGCAAAATCCCAATGCCGCCGCCAACCCAATTGCCATTAAGAGACAGCCAGCCGAGAAAGGTCAAAACGGCACAAGCGACGGCTGCAAAGGCATCGGGGTAACTTTGCCACCAAGTATACAACCGCTTTTGCCCGGGGATGAAGAATAGATTTGCCATAGAATGTACTCCTGTAGAATTGCTTTCTTAGGCTAAACGTTGACATTGGTGTTAAAGTCAAGATATTGGCAAATCGGCTGGCTATGCTGACGATTAAAGAACTTACCACTACCGTCGGTCATGGGATTACCCCGCGCATGGTGCGGCACTACCACCAAATTGGCTTGCTGCCGCCGCCGGAACGCTCTGCTAGCAACTATCGTCTCTACAGCGAAGCTGACGTGCAGCGGTTGCAGCGGATTGTTGCCCTGAAGGAACAAGGGTTTCAGCTTGCCCATATCAAGGAAATTTTGGCCAGTCAGGAAGATGCTACGGAAGCAGATGCCCTGGTGAAAAGGTTGCAGCAACAGTACCAAAATGTTGTGCAAAAGTTGGTGAAGCTACGGCAAACGGCAACGGCGTTAGAAAGTTTGATTGGACGCGATCGCTTTTGCGAGTCAAAGCAAGCGGAGGCATTCGCCCAACTGCAATTATTAGAAGTAGAAACCCAAACCGCGCAATCGTTAAGCGAAGAACTCTGGCAGCATTTGGATGCCGGGGTAGACAGCCATCCGGAGAACTTCCGAGAAGCCTTACAACGCCTGTTACCGGACTTATCCCAACGCCCAGAAATTGAAGTGGATATTTTATCGAATTTAGTCCTTGCGTGCGGCGATGTTAGTTTGGCTGCTTTTGTGCGTTTGAGCCCAGATGCGATTAAGGCAGCTCGCGAGCATTTGAGTGCAGGATGTACCGTTGTAGGCGATGTGCCTCCAGTGGCGGAAACCCTAGATAAAACCCGCCTCGCTCATTTGGGATGCGAATGGACGAGTTTAATTGAAGATCCCCATATCTGCAATGCTGCCGAAGCGGAGGAAAGGTTCTGGCAAGAGAGCAACTGGCAGCAACGGTTTGCAGAACTTATCGATGGCAATATTTGGGTGGTGGGATACGCCCCCTCGGTGTTGGTAAAAATTTGCGAAGCGATAGAAAATCGGGGTTGCCAGCCGGCTTTGGTGGTGGGATTGCCAGTGGGATTCAGCCACGCGCCGGCAGCGAAACGACGGCTGATGAAGTTGAAAATTCCCTATGTCACGATTGAGGGAGCGTTAGGGGGTGGCTTGTTGGCAGCGGTGGTTTTGAATCGCATGGCTGCTTCTTTGATGGAAAAGCCGAATTGTCACTGTTATTTGCAAAAAAATAGTAATACCATCTCTGAAAAACAACAATTGTCTGAATCTTTTCGCGAAGCGCCCTAGGGAAATGGTTGCCGTTCACATTCACGATCGCCATTTGATTCTGCAACCAGCGATCGCTTTTTTGCATATGTTCGATCGCGATCGCATTTCTTAGCTTTTTGGGAAAATGATTGTTCGTTGTGGCATACTAGCCATTGAAATGGCCAACATTGGCCATTGGCAAACGGGAAGCAAGCCAACAGCATCCGGCATCCGACAACCAGCATCACTTCCAGTTCCAACCAAACCAACATCAGAAATTACCGCCAAAACTAGGGATGACAGAATCTCAAAGTCAGGAGAACCAAGCGCAAAAAACCTCTTTTGAGGGCAATAACAATGAATTTACCTATTCTCCTTCCCAACAAAATATTGAAAATCTGGTCATCAACCAAGGTTCGGTGCAAGAAAGCGAACCTGCTGCACCAGTATTGTCGAACTTCGATGATAACCGTCCTAGTTTGAAACATTGGCAGGGTCGGGTGGAACAAATGCAGCAGTTGCACCAGTGGCTTGCCGATGGGAATGTGAAGTTGATTGAAATTGTGGGATTGGGAGGAATTGGCAAATCCACCCTGGCAGCCAAAGTATTTGAAGAGACAGAAGAGTTTTCAGGGAAGTTTTGGGCGGATTTGAGCTGGCAGCCCAGTTTTGCAAGCTTGGCACAGCGGATTTTGAGCAAACTGGTGGGGATGTCGCCTGCGAATCTGAAATCCTTGGATGAGGCAGCGTTGGTGGAAGTGTTGGTGCGACAGTTGCGCGAACGTCGCTACTTGTTGGTTTTGGACAATTTGGAAAGCCTATTGGTAGGAGCGTCGGGGCAGGTGCAGTTTGGCGAGGCAGCATACGGACAATTTTTGCAGCGATGGCTGGAATGCGACGGCACCAGCGAGATCGTACTAACGACGCAGGTATTGCCACCGTTGCAGCGGATTCGACCCGATTGGATACGGTTGGGAGGTTTGCAGCCGTCAGAGGGAGGACAGTTGTTGCAAGAGTTGGGAATGGCAGATGAGATGGCGGCATTGGAGAAATTTTCCGAGCAAGTGGACGGGCATCCGCTGCTGTTGAAACTGGTGGCGGGATTGTTGAATCAGGAAGAACCGGACTCGCCGCAAATTGCCGATTTGGAACGGTTGGGATTGGCAGATGTGGCTACGTTGGTGGCAGACGAGCAGGTGACGGGGATTCACCGACGGGAAACCGTGAGGGTAGCGGCGGTATTGGATGTCAGTTTTCAGCGCCTCGATGCGGCGTTGCAACGGTTGTGGCTAGCAACGAGCGTCTATCGGGGTGAGTTTGATGCGGAAGCGGCACAGGCGATGCTGCCGTTGGTGGCAGGAGAAATGGCATCGGTAGAGAAGGAGTTGCGACAGTTGGCACAGCGGTCTCTGTTGCAGGAGACGCAAAGGGACGGCAAGCGGCGGTTTTGGTTTCAACCGTTGGTGTGGGCATACGCGCAGGAGAAGATAGGGGAAACGGAATTTCCAGTGGCAGAGGCGCACCGATGTGCTATTGGATTTTACAAAAGCCAGCAATTGCCAAAATCGCAATGGCAGCAGTTGGAAGATGTGGCGGCTTATGTGGAAGAGGTTCACCATTATTGCGAGTTGGGAGAATACCCTCGTGCCTGCGATCGGGTTTTAGATATTAATGGTTTTCTGAGTTTGCGCGGTTACAATGCAGTTCGCGTCCGTCTGTACGAGCGGTTGATCGGCAATTGGCAATCCCA
>CAYZHY010000040.1:0-15845 GCA_964477525.1 uncultured Geitlerinema sp.
CTACGTCCAAATCGCACCCCCCATCAACTTCCGATAGCGTTCTGCCAAGGCTGCCTTTAACTGGGGCCAGCGATTGAGCGTGGGGTCTTTCGCTAGCACCCGTTCCGCAGCATCTCGTGCTACCATGAGAACATCTTGGTCTTCCACCAGACTGGCCAAGACAAAATCTGGCATTCCCGACTGGCGGGTTCCCATGACTTCTCCCGGTCCGCGCAGTCGCATATCCATTTCAGCGATAAAAAAGCCATCTTGGGATTTGGCAAGAACTTGCAGGCGTTCTTGCGCTTCTGGGGTGGCTTTGGCGTTCATCACCAGCAAGCAATAGGAGGAAGCGGCTCCCCTTCCCACGCGACCTCGCAGCTGATGGAGTTGTGACAAACCGAAGCGTTCCGCGTTTTCCACCAACATGACCGTGGCATTGGGAACGTCTACGCCTACCTCAATTACGGTGGTGGATACTAAAATTTGGGTTTGGCCATCGCGAAAATTTGCGATCGCTTCTTCTTTTTCCACAGAGGCCATGCGTCCGTGCAGCAATCCCACGGAAAACTCCGGAAACACCGTCTCCTGAAGCTTTTGATATTCTTCAATCGCCGATCGCAGATCCAATTTTTCCGATTCTTCCACCAAAGGCAACACCACGTAAGCCTGCTGGCCCTGCACCACTTCTCGCCGAATTAAATCGTGCGCTTGCTTGCGTTCTTTGGCTTTTAACACCGTCGTTTGCACGGGGGTACGACCGGGGGGAAGTTCGTCAATTTGGCTGACATCCAAATCCCCGTGTAGGGTCAGCGCCAGGGTTCGCGGAATTGGCGTGGCGGTCATGGTGAGAACGTGAGGTGCGCCGGCAACGCCTTTTTGCTGCAATTTGGCGCGCTGTTCTACGCCAAATCGGTGCTGTTCGTCGATGGCCACCAGTCCCAAACGGTGAAATTCTACTGTATCTTGAATTAAGGCGTGGGTTCCTACAACAACCGGAAGTTCGCCAGTAGCTAGTTGTTGGTAAATGGGTTTGCGTTTGGCGGCTTTGGTGGAACCGGTAAGCAGTTCTACGGGTAAGTTCAGCAGGGTCAGCCAGTTGACCAATTTCTGGTAGTGCTGTTCGGCGAGAACTTCTGTGGGGGCCATTAAGGCAGCTTGATAGCCAGACTGAATGGCTGCCAGCATGGCGACCACGGCAACGACGGTTTTTCCGGAACCCACATCCCCTTGTACGAGGCGGTTCATGGGGGTGGTTTTTTGAATGTCGGTGAGAATTTCGTTGATGACCCGCTTTTGGGCACCGGTCATTTCAAAGGGCAGGAGCTGGTAAAATTGGTCTATGAGTTGGCCTTGTTCTGATGCAGCGATCGCTTTGGTTTGGGTTTGTTTTTGGCTTTGGCGGCGGCAGAGCAGTCCCAGTTGCAAGTAGAAAAACTCATCAAAGACCAAGCGGTGGCGTGCGTCTTGCAGTTGTTCCCGGTCGTTGGGAAAATGGATGCCAGCAATGGCGCTGGGAAGGTCCATTAAACCGTAGCGCGATCGCAATCCTTTAGGCAACGGATCGGCAATTTGGGCAGCGGCTGGCAGTGCCGTCATGACTGCTTTGCGAACCAAGTCAGCACCAACGCCTTCGGTGAGGGAATAAACTGGCACCAAACGCCCGATTTTATCGGATTCTAGCGGTCCTCCCAAACCGTCCATGACTTCAATTTCGGGATTGTCTAAGGTGAAACCGTATTTATTTTTCTTGACCAAACCAGAGGCAGCGACGGTGGACCCCACAGGATAGAGACGTTTTTGTTGTTCTTGCCAGGCACGATTGGCGTAGCGCCGGCCGGCAAAAAAGCGGGTAATGGTAATTTTGCCCGTGCTATCTTGTAAGGTAATTTGCAGGATGGTCAGATTGCGGTTTTTGGGACTGCTAAAGCATTTGCAACGCTGTACTTTGGCAATGATGCTGACGGTTTCTCCCACTTGCAAATCTTGGATGGCAACTTGTTTGGCATAGTCCAAGTGGTCGCGGGGAAAGTAGTAAAGCAAGTCGCCAACGGTGTACAATCCGAGCTTGGCTAGCTGTTCTCCTTTTTTGATGCCGATATTTGGTAGTTTGAGTAAGGGCTGCTCCAAGGCATTGTTGTAGCTGGCGATGGCACCCTGTTGTTGGGATTTTGGGGGGGAATTCTTCGCTGCTAGCTGGGTTGGGGAAGAATTGTTGCGATCGCTATTTTGGGAGGAACCATGTTGTTGGGCAACCGATAAATTCTCGTTTTTTGTACGTTTGTTATAGCTCCTTTCCAAAGCCAACAGCAGCTGGCGGGTGTACTCTACCAGGCTTTTACGCTGTTCCGTTTCCATGCGGGAATACTGCGCGTAGGCCGTTGCCACCAGCTCCCACCGCCGCCTTTCGTCTTCGGTAAGGGCATGGGGGCGATCGCGCAAGCTCATTTGCATGAACTCACTAAAGCGGTAGTATTTGCCCATCATGTCGGCAAAGCCATTTTCTGACTCGAAAGCCAGTGCTTTTTGGAGCCGGGACCAATCTATGCTTTTTTCTTTCTCATTCCTCATCGGCGGTGGTTGATTGCGACTGCTGGTTGCCTGGGTCGAGATTACGGACGAGATTCTTCAAACCAAATGGCACGCCAGTTGGCTTCAGCCGAAGCCACGAGCCATTCTTGTTGTTTTTGTTCGTAGGATTGTTTGAGTTGGGAAAATTGAGACATGAGTTGGCGGAGTTGGTTGCGTTGGGCCATCACTTGGGAATCGGCAAATTCCAGTTCGGCTAAATGGAGAGCAATCACCGTAATGGGAATGGGTTCGCTCTTTTTCTTGGATTCTTGGGATTGTTGGGATTCTTGAGGAGTTTCCGCTTGTACGTACAAACTAATAACGTTGGGAGGACCGGAGGTATCGGCATTGGCATTGGAGTACAAAGCCATTTCCAAAAGGGGGTCGGGAAGTTCCGGCATTAAAATCCGAGCTTGTTTGAGAACGTGATTGGCTTGGTAAGAGCTATTGTGTAGGATGTTATTGATGGCACTTTCCACTTGCTCCAACCATTTGGCCAAGGGATGCACGGGGTCTTCTCCCAAAAGTTGATTTTTTAGATTTGACGTTTCGCTATTCCCAAGTTCGGATTCTTCGTAGCTGGGTGCTGCTTGTTGTTCTTGCTGGCCGTTGGCAGGCATGGTAGTGTCGTCGTTGGTTTCGGTTTCGGTAGCTGCTTGGTCTTGAAACTCGCTATTGTTTGGTGTTTCTTCTGTAGCGGAGCTTTCTGAGGCGGTATCTAGCTGTTCTAACAGGGAAGTTAGTTCTTCCTGCGCGCGCGAACCTACTTGGCGTATGGATTTTTGTAGCTGTTCTCGTTCGCTCACCGATAAACTGAGAAAACGATCTGGATAAGTGTGGGTACAAATATGATAAGCTGCCAGAATCAACTGTTGCCGAACTGCGTTGCCCAAAATTTCTAGATAGCTATTATAAACTTGTTGGGATTCTTCCCGAAGCTGGGCTACCTTCTCATCCATTTTGGCTAAATCTTGTTCGATTTTTTCAATTGCTCCAGCCATAGTTCTATGCGTTTCCTACCTAGAAAAAATTTTATCTTGTTTTCCCCTACATCTTGCCGTGGCTTGGGGAAAATTAACCAATTATGGCTCTAATAACAAAAGAACAGGTCAGCTCTGTTGACCTGCTTGCTAATTTTTTGACTGTGCGATAGTCTCAGGCAATACCAACAGGAATTGTCAGTTCATTTTCGGGAGGTAGTAGCCACAACCAACTACCTCCCAAATTCGTATTTCGACCGGGTCAAACTTGCTTATCCGTTGTCTTGTTCGGATTCATTTTCTTCGGCATCGTTACCTTTCCCTTCCCCAAGTACAAAGCGAGAGAAGCGACGGATTTGAATGTTTTCTCCCAACTTGCCAACGGTTTGCTTGACGAGTTCTTCTACGGTAATCCCCTGGTCGCGAATGTAAGGTTGATCCATCAGCGCTAAATCTTTCAATCGCTTGTCAATCCTACCTTGGACAATCTTTTCGCGAATATTTTCTGGTTTGTTGGCTAGGTCTTCGCGACCCTTTTCCAATTCTTTTTCCTTTTCAACGACAGATTGGGGAATTTCGTCTCTGCTGATATATTCCACGTTGGGACAGGCAGCAATTTGCATGGCAATATCGTGTACGAGTTCTTTAAAATCGTCATTGCGAGCCACGAAATCGGTTTCGCAGTTGACTTCCACCAAAACTCCCAATCTGCCACCAGCGTGGATGTAGCTGTCTACCATCCCTTCCGCTGCTAGGCGACCTGCTTTTTTCTCCGCCGAGGTAATTCCTTTTTGGCGCAGCCACTCTTTGGCTTTTTCCATGTCGCCATCGCTTTCTTGGAGCGCTTTTTTGCAATCCATCATGCCAGCGCCGGTGTTTTCGCGCAGTTCTTTAACCAGTTTTGCAGATATATCCGCCATGATTTCCCAGATCCTACTCTCTACTGCTGTTATTGTTAGAATTGAGCGCTTCAAGTTTAACGAAAACTGAAGTCAATAGTCGATATCGTCGATATCGGGAAATGATAAGAAGGGATAGCCGTGTCACCACGTACTATCCCTTCACCCATTTTCACATTTTGGGTCTATTCTTCTTCACTTTCTTTGCCTTCGTCAGAGGTAGAGTCAGACTCGCTTGCTGCTGCACTGGCTTCGGCGAATTCTTCTTCCTCTTCGTCGTATTCTTCGTATTCTTCGTATTCGTCGAGAACATCCTCGTTAAATTCTTCGGACTCGGTGGGTTGACCGTGACGACCTTCGTAAATAGCGTCGGCGAGTCTTCCGAGGATTAATTTAATGGAACGAATGGCATCGTCGTTGCCGGGAATGGGAATATCCACTGCTGAAGGATCGCAGTTGGTGTCTAACAAAGACAGAATGGGAATTCCTAATTTTTGACATTCAGAGACGGCGTTGTATTCCCGACGCACGTCTACAATTACGGCAATATCGGGAACTTTCCGCATGCTGCGAATGCCACCCAAATATTTTTGCAGTTTGCTTAGTTCCCGTCGCAGGGTAGCGGCTTCTTTCTTGGGTCGCAGCAACAAAGCGCCGGTTTCTTCCAAGCGTTCCAGTTCTTTCAAGCGCTCTACCCGGGTTTTAATGGTTGCCCAGTTGGTCAGCATGCCACCCAACCAGCGTTGGTTGACGTAGTAGCCGCCACAACGTTGGGCTTCTTGTTGGATAATCCCAGCAGCTTGACGTTTGGTGCCTACGAAGAGGAATTTTTTTCCTTTTTCTGCCGAATCGCGCACGTATTCGTACGCTTCTTCCATCAAAGCTGCGGTTTGTACTAGGTCAATGATGTGAATGCCGTTGCGTACGGTGAAAATGTAGGGCTTCATTTTGGGGTTCCAGCGCCGTGCTTGGTGCCCAAAGTGAACCCCAGATTCTAAAAGTTCGGGAAGAGAAACAACTGCCATAATTGACTCCTTTCGGGTTCATCCTCCACCCAGGGAGATTTCCACAACGCCTGCTGGCGTAGAAAACACCCGAAATCCTGGATGTGCGGACTGTACAACCCTACTAATGTATCACATGCTTTCGATTGTGGGAAAGCAAAACAGATATTTTTTATGGTTTGGGGACATGGCAGACTTTTGGTATTGCTTTTGTGGTAGAAAGTCTTGGCTAAGTCACTAGGAAGGGAGCTTTTCGCGATCGCATTTTGGAAATCATAGGGAAGCAATGGCAGGAAACATCTTCGATTTCCGCATGTAGCCGAAAATTCAAGTTAGGCATGGGGAAGCTTTTCTGTTGCCAAAAAATTATCGACAACTGACCGAATATCGTTGGTAAAGCGATCGCTAGAAAATAGCGTTTGTCGTTCTTGCAAAGAGGTACGAACTTGATTCAATCGCTCTGGATTGCTCAAAAGAGCGACAATTTTTTCTACGGCTCTATCGGGATTTCTAAATAATAAATCCTGATTTTCTTCTCCGACAATTTCTACTTGTCCTCCTTTATCTTTAACAAATGGAACGGCATTAGCTTTTACCATTTCTGCAATAGAAATTCCAAAGGGTTCTTGCTTGCAGTGAATGCCGTATTTACATTTAGAAACGACGTTTACGTATTCTTTATAGGGAAGATCTTTATAAAGGAAAACCCAATCGGAATTTTGGTCAATGACTTTCTTGAGGAAACGCTGGTAGCCGAAGGCGTAAGTCCCGCCACCACCTCCGGTCAAATACAGTTTAATATCGAATCCTTTTTCTCGTACCCGCCTCAAAATTTCGATCGCTTGATGGGGAGCTTTCGGTTTGGTTAAGCGACCGCTACAAATAAAAGCATCTTCTTTTTGTTCCCAAGGAATATTTTGGACCTCCATGACCACAGGAGGATACACAACTTGTGCTTTCGTATTGTAGGTTTTCTCAAACCGATTGGCGACAAATTGAGAATTCGCGATCGCAATATTCTGTTTCATTCTCTCAATGGAAAATTGCGATAATCGGTTATAAAAATTATTTGACTCTAAAACTTTGAGCCAGTGAATGTATTGAATTCCTTTACATCCCAAATCTGCTGCATTGTAACCAGAAATTGCTAGATCGTATTCTTGGCAGTGAGACTTAAAGTAGCGCAGGAGCATGTGAATTTGCAGACTTCTGATATCCGAACGATTGGCACGCAGGAAGTCCATTGGTTTGCGCAATCCCCGACCGATAAGAGAGCGAACTTCGATCTTTTGGGAATCCAATTGGGTGCCATACATGGCATTTAATTGATGCCAATCCACAGGGAAAAGAGTAACTAGGGTGAGGTCATATTTGTTCTTGAGTGCTTCCAGTATCCACAACCCCACGCACTCAGCACCACCCCCTGCAAAATACGGATAAAATACTGCAACTTTTGGGGGAGCATCCGTTTTTTTTGTCGGGGTCGTATTCATTACCATTATATATACCCGTTTAATGTTTCTACTTACTGACCACTTTCGCTGCAGCCATTTATGAATTTGCGAACTTCTCAATCTAGTAGAGTGGCGTAGAGATTTTCTTGATGGAACGAGATGGTACTTGTCCAATGCCAAATCCACTTCTTTGAGGCTAGGTCGCCTTTTTTCAGATTAACTCAGAGATGTCAAGTTGTCACGGCAGCGATCGCTTTTTGCTTGGCCAACTTTGCGTTTGTTCCAGGCAGAAGTCACCAACGAATTTTGACATTATCCTCTACGAAAGAATATTGTGGATAGGCAAATTGAATATTTCTACTACTGTATCACAAGCTATCGGCTACGAACCTACCAAAATAGATATTTTTAAAATCTTGAGAAAACCATACTTATCTTATACCATTTCTAGCAAACAACAATCGTCTTGAATTTTTTCAATTATCCCGGTAGGGACGCAACGCGAGAGTGCCCCTACAAAGACGTTTCGATCCTCTCTTGCAGAAAATCAAAGAAATGGTATAAAAAACTGTTTTTAAGTGTCGGATTTTGTACGATCCATTGGGACGGCTTGACTGCCAATACTTGCTTATTTGATGGGAGCTTCTCAACCCAAAAACCAATTTGTTGCCATGGCCATATCGAACCATCATAGTAAGGTGAGCCCAGCCCACCTTACTCGATTTCTATATTTCCTATTTATTTGGTTTCCACCGTTTGACTGGATACCGCTTCTTTTACTTCTGCTTCAGACTTGGCTCGAACCGCGCGAAACATGCCAAACCGACAAAGACCCGCACCAAAAGCTAGCCGCATCAAGAGCATAGTCGGCACTTCGCGTACGGACTTAATAAATCCAGCTACACCGTAACGCATCCATCCTTGAGGTCGAATCACCCCTTGCCAAATGGAATCTATCCAGGAAGGAAGGGTTTGTTCTGTCCAATCTGCAGTTTTCACTTCGCCTTCTACCAATCCCGTAGATTCTAACAATTCGGAAAAGCCTTCAATACTGGAAAATGCTGGATGGGACCACTGGTCGAGCAGTTGCCGCATAACAATTCTTTCCCAGAAATTTAGGGGTTGTTGCCTATCGTCTCTTTGATTCCAGTCAGCAACAACCAGAATACCGCCGGGCTTCAAAACCCGCAACAATTCGTTTGCGAAAGCTTTTTTGTCGGGAATATGAGGTCCGGTTTCAATGCTCCAAACCACATCAAAACTAGCATCTGGGAAAGACAGAGACATGGCATCGTTTACCAAGAACTTGGCATCGAGTTCTTCGGGGGTCAATTCCTGGGCGCGTCTGACTTGTTCGGGGCTAATGGTAACTCCGGTGACGGAAAAGCCATAATCCCTTGCCAAAAGGCGGCTGCTACCACCAATGCCACAACCCACATCCAAAACAGTGGTTCCTGGGGAAAGTTTGTCCAAACCACCCCAACGGGCCATTTCATGGACAAAATCGGATTTGGCTTCTAGAAAATCCTTTTTTTGGGGCGGCCAGCCATAGTACCCTAAGTGGATATGTTCGCCCCAGTAAAATTCTAAAATGCCATCTTGGGTCCATTGGTCGTAGGAGTTGGCAACGGATTCGGGAGACTCAAAGCGACGCGCACTAGCGAGATAAACGACGATTCCAATCGCTAGCAGAATCAATAAAATTCCCAGAGCTAGAACTAAGAAATTCATGATATCAAACCCTTTATTTTTTGAACGATATCATTCCCAATCTTAGTAACGATCGCTTGGATTTGCACGGTCCATCTAGGTCCAAACGCTAGGAAAATTTCCCGTATCTGGCAGCAGCCAAGCGGTCAAACTGGAAATTTTGGTTGCTGTCTGCACTTCCCTTCAACCCAATCCAGGTCAAATAGACTCGCCTTTTTATCAATTGAAATTTCCTCGGTAAGGTCGGTTCGCGAATCGACCCTGTATTATCCCTCAATTATTGCTTTTCAAAGGGATGGATGGCAGTGGGGGGAATTCTTCCCATTCTTGACAAATACGTTCGTAACATAGCGGTGGCGGTGTTGGTAAGTTCTTAAGATAGAAAAAAGTAACTTGATGTCCGGATTCTAGCAATAAAATAACATCAGTTTCGGGATTGTAAGTATCTGCGGCGGTTAAAATGCGATCGCTTGTAAAACCATATTGAGAAAAATCGGCATGGGGAATATCCAACCAGGCATTTAAAAAAGCTGCCAAACGCGGACGCGGCACGAAATAACAGGGAAAGGTTTCCCCAGTCACGCCTACGGTGGGATTGTTGGTGGTGCCAATAACAACACCGCGATGTCCGGTTTGATACCCTACCCAAGCATTATATCCAATGGCTATAGTGTTTTTGGCAACAAAATCCTGTTGCCAGTCCCGTGGGTTGTTTTGCATTTTCAAATCTGTTGGCTGTCTTGCATGGTTTTTTGACTCATTACAGAAAATAGAGACTGCAAGGGCTTCTGTTAAGAGAACCGCTTGCCATCCACTATTTTTGAAAAACTTATCATGTGAATTTGGGTTTCTGGCTTAGCAACACTGGCAGCCAAACGGAAAGCATCGATATCTCCTCCATCTAGATCGATTTTACGAAAAACAAGCGATCGCCATTCATCCGTCTCGGTAGCTTGATTGAAAAGGATGCAATTTTATTCAAAACTCACTTTTATACCACAACCAAACAACACGACCCATTTCTGCAACTGCGATCCTGCAAGCGGTCAAATGAGCTAACGCGCTCTTACCTGCGTAGCGATACAGTTTGGCAGGCTCGCTGCAAGCCATGCGATTGGGTCGCTACAGACGGACATGCCAAAGGAAACAAACTGCCTCCAGGCAAATATTCCAGCAACCAGGTAAGGATGCCCTCTACTGACCGATTTTGCACATCGCAACCATCACAGTTTATGGTCGTTGTGGTTGTTGCAACAAAACTTTACAATCGCTCTTTGTAGCGCCATTGCCAAATTACAGAGCGATCGCAGTTAAACTGATTTGGGAAAAATTGCGAACGAACCATCATCCGTACCTCGCAGATGAATGACCAAAACTCGACCATCGGCGGGCATTCTGACTGAAGAACCGTACAGGTTCCATCACAGCTGCGGGACAGTGTCGGACTTGCACCGAACTTTCCCCGTTGCCTCCAATGGCTGCTCCCCATTGGAACCGATGTCCTAAAGTATACCTGCTAGCCTAGCACAAGCCAATCGATATTGGCAAGCAAAACATCGATATAGCGCTCATTTTTCCGAGCATTCCCTACATGTAGCGATTGGGAACCAAATAAGAAAGGGGCGATCGCGATCGCCCCTTAGCTTCAAAGAACAGCTCGGTATATCAGAGTTACGACTGCAAGCTTACCGTATACTGTTCCTTTTCGGGAACTTCCGTGTACTCAGCCAAAATTTGTCGGAACTCTTCGCCGTCGATGGTTTCCTTTTCAATCAACAGATCCACCAACCGATCCAAAGCAGCGCGGTTTTCGCGAATCAAGCGGCGAGCTTCTTCGTGGCAGTGTTCCACAATCGTGCGTACCTGAGCATCCACGCGAGCAGCAATTTCTTCAGAATACTTAGAACGGGACATCAAGTCGCGTCCTAAGAACACCTCATCCGATTGCGACTCCAGCGACAGCGGACCCAAATCCGACATGCCAAAGCGGGTTACCATTTGACGTGCCATAGCGGTCAACTGCTGCAAATCGCCACCGGCACCGGTGGTCACTTCTGAGTGTCCAAACACCACTTCTTCGGCAGCGCGACCACCCAAAGCACCCATAATTCGGTCCATCAGTTGGGCGCGGGAAACCAGCGTTTGTTCTTCCCCTGGCATAAACCAAGTCAACCCGCGTGCTTGACCTCGGGGAACCAAGGTTACTTTTTGCACTGGGTCGTGGTGGGGTTGCAACGTACCGATTAAAGCGTGACCCACTTCGTGGTAAGCAATCAGGCGTTTGGTTTTGCCATCGACCAGCGGCGTACCTTCCATACCGGCAACCACCCGGTCAATGGCATCGTTAATTTCCGCCATGGTCATGGCATCTTTGCGGCGACGTGCCGTTAAAATAGCCGCTTCGTTCAACAGGTTGGCTAAATCGGCACCTGTAAATCCAGGCGTACGACGGGCAATGCCTTCCAACTCCACTTCGGGAGATAGTTTCTTATTGCGAGCGTGAACGTTGAGAATGGACAGGCGACCTTTGAGGTCCGGTGCATCGACGCTGACCTGACGGTCGAAACGTCCGGGACGTAGAATGGCCGGGTCGAGAACGTCGGGACGGTTGGTAGCGGCAATGATGATAATGCCGGTGTTGCCTTCAAAACCGTCCATTTCTGTGAGCAACTGGTTGAGGGTTTGTTCCCGTTCGTCATTGCCACCGCCGATGCCAGCACCCCGTTGGCGACCAACAGCGTCCATTTCGTCGATGAAGATAATACAGGGTGCGTTTTCCTTGGCTTTCTTGAATAGGTCGCGGACCCGGGAAGCGCCAACCCCAACGAACATTTCTACGAATTCGGAACCAGAAATGCTAAAGAAGGGAACGCCAGCTTCTCCAGCAATTGCTTTTGCCAGCATGGTCTTGCCGGTTCCCGGAGGACCGATGAGCAAAACGCCTTTGGGAATTTTGGCACCAACAGCGGTGAACCGTTCTGGTTTCTTCAAGAAGCTGACGACTTCTTGCAGTTCTTCCTTGGCTTCGTCAACGCCGGCTACGTCTTCAAAGACGACCCCAGTTTTGGCTTCCATTTGAAAACGTGCTTTGGATTTGCCAAAGTTCATGGCTTGTCCGGGACCACCGCCGACGTTGTTGGAACGGCGAAATAGGAAGAACAATCCTGCAATTAATAGAATGGGGAAGATTAAATTACCCAAAACTCCCCAAATGGCACCGTCGTTGTCGGGGGGATGAACGTCAAAGCTAACTTGTTCTTCCCGCAGTTTGGATACCAGGTCGGTATTGCCAGGAAGGTCTACCCGCAGCCGTTGCATGCGGTTGTCCAAGTCGGGATCCATGGCTTCGACGACGGCCGTACGACCGCCATCGTAAATTTCTACGTTGGTGACCCGACCAGCATCGAGATAATCAAGGAAACGACCGTAGCTCAGTTGGCTGCTAGCCGTGTTTCTACCGGAGTCGCCGACTGCACCGGGGAAGGCTCCTTGCCATAGGAAGAATCCCACCACCAGCAGTGGCAACGTCCAAAGTAAAATAACTCTCCAAGAAAATTTCATACTATATCCTCTAAACGAAAGAGCAAAATCTCTCTATCCATACAATGCTTCCAGATAAATGGAAGGCTGGAAACCCGGTTTGAGCTTGTACGCCGAAACGGTTGGTTGGTCTTTTTATGAGGTTTTTGCGTAAATCAGCGTACAAATGCCAACTTTTTATCAGAATCTTAATCAAATTTAACGTAATTTTCCGACAAACAGCAACTCTTCCGATCGCCTCCCCCCTATCTTCGCTTCTACATGGGAAACTGTCAGGGGGGATCGCGATCGCGAAAAATGCTACAAATCAATATTGGGTTACCGTTCTAGAAACAAGGTGACTGGTCCGTCATTGGCGATCGCAACTTGCATCATGGCACCAAATTCGCCAGTTTCTACCCGCAAACCGCTGGCTTGCAATTTCTTGACAAATTCATTGTAACGTGCTAGTGCATCGTCGGGCGATGCCGATTCGTCAAAAGAGGGTCGGCGACCTTTGCGACAGTCTCCGTATAGGGTAAACTGACTGACCGCTAAAATATCGCCGCCGATATCTTGGACCGAATATTGCCATAGCTTGCCAGCTTCATCGGGAAACACGCGCAATTGCAGGCATTTACGTGCCATCCAATCGATTTGTTCTTCGGTGTCGGTCTGGGAAATTCCCACTAGCAAATTGAGACCCCTGCCAATTTTGCCGACCACTTGGTCGTTGACAGTCACATCCGAAGCCGTTACCCGTTGCAAAATCACACGCATGTTTCGGTCTTCTTACTCGGCCAGACACTCGTTGAGTTGCGATCGCAATTTTTCGCTATCTAGATTTTGACCGATGAGTACCAATTGATTTTTGGGTTCGGTGGTCCACTCATCATCATCGATGGAAAACCGTTTTCCGCTCAAATGGAAAATATGGCGTTGGGCGCTTTCTTTAAACCAGAGAATGCCTTTGGCGCGGAAAATTGTAGAGGGCAGTTGGTTATCCAGAAAATATTGAAACTTCCGAATATCAAAAGGTTGCTTGCTTTCAAAGGAAAGAGAACGAAAGCCATCAACCTCTAAATGGTTTTGATGGTCGTGGTCGTGGTCGTGGTCGTGATGGTCGTGGTTGTGATGGTCGTGGTCGTGGTCGTGGTCGTGGTGATGGTCGCTATCTTTAAAATAGCGGTCGGATTGGAACAGACCCACGCTCAAAATCAGAGGCAGGGGAACTTGCGATCGCACAGTACGCAAAATCCTAGCATCAGATTTGATATCGCGAATCTTGCTCTCCAGCAAATCCACATCGGCTTCATCCACCAAATCGGTCTTGTTGAGCATAATAATATCCCCATAGGCGATTTGGCTGTAAGCCGTTTGACTGTTAAACAAATCCACGCTGTAGTTTTCGCAGTCTACCAGGGTAATAATAGAATCCAAGCGGGTCATATCCCGCAACTCCGTTCCCAAAAAGGTCATCGCCACCGGCAGTGGATCGGCCAATCCTGTGGTTTCCACCACTAGGTAATCCACATTTTCCGGGCGTTCCAACACCTGGTATACCGCATCCATCAAGTCGTTGTTGATGGTACAGCAAATACAACCGTTACTCAACGCCACCATGTTGTCGTCGGTACTGACAATCAAGTCGTTGTCAATACCAATTTCGCCGAATTCGTTGACCAGAACCGCCGTTTTCAATCCCTGCTGGTTGGTCAAAATATGGTTAAGCAAGGTGGTTTTCCCGCTGCCTAGGAACCCGGTGATAATGGTGACGGGCAATCCGTGTTTGGGAGCATCGATACCTTGCGATTGCTCTTGGTCTGATGGAACTGGGGCTGTGTGCATAAGAAAATGGAAATACTAGCTACAAAAGTAATATGAAATCCGCTTGAATAAACTTCAATCGCCCTTAGACCCCCGGCTGCGATGCCCTGAGCTTCGACCTTGGGTTGCCGTTCCCTGCTTCGACAGGCTCAGTACAAGCTTGCCAAGGGGGACTTACAGGGGGTTCTGACCCAATTGAGTATCGATCGAAGTAAATCAAGTCTACAGCCGGATTTCATATAATGTCCGGACAAGATCGATGATGTTGTGTCTATTGTATCGAATTATCCCATTTGTGGATGGTGGGTGGTTACCGTAGCTGTTTCCCACGCTACCACGAGCCATTTCCACAGACAGCCATTTTAGAAGATCCGCTTTGTACCCCTCTAAAAATTCAAGGAAAATCGAGTTTTTCGTAGTAGTAGGTATAGGCGGAAATTGTTGGTAATATTTTTTGTTTTCAAGAGCAAATCCATCTAAAATACTTTAAAAAGGGGGCTTTAGATTTCAATTTTTGCGGAATTTTCTAGCGATCGCTTCCCTACTAAATTACACGAAACGCGCTACTACGTTTTTCCTTTATTGTGGTTTTATATATCGGATATTTAGATCGTACCAAATCCGATTTGTACAAATCACATTTGACATAGAGACCGACCAGACCGAAGAAGACTGCAGGTGGTGAGGTGGAAGAATTTTTCGGGTTTTCGCAGTGCGGATTTGGTATCAAACGATAATTGGGATAGGGAGACACGGCCGAGCCCAATACAGGAGATTTAGAGTGATTTTTGTTGAAAAGTCCGATAAATTATCTATGTTAGTCTATCTTTAAAGACGCAAATGCGATCGCGTCCCAATTTTTTGGCTTCGTACAGAGCATTATCCGCATAGTTAACCAAACGATCTTTATCAAAATAAGCGATGGGACCGCTGGTAGCAACCCCGCAACTGAGGGTAATGTAGGCACCAATCGGCGAAGTTTCGTGAACGATGCGGCGCTGGCAGAGTTGAGTACGAATGCTTTCGGCTATCTGGATAGCCCCTGGAACGTTGGTTTCCGGTAAAATAATGGCAAATTCTTCACCGCCATAGCGAGCTACGATATCAGTAGACCGTTTGAGAACCTTTTGAATCGTAGCAGCTACCTTTTGCAGGCAAATATCTCCTTGGGGATGTCCGTAGGTGTCGTTATAGGCTTTAAAAAAGTCGATATCGCATAAAATCAGGGATAAAGGCAAATTTTGTTGCTGGCAGCGCAAGCATTCGTGGTGCAAACACTCATCAAACCGGCGGCGATTGGCAATTTTGGTAAGCGAATCTACCGTTACCAAATGTTGCAGTTCGTTGTTGCTGGTTTGCAGTTGTTGGTACAGTTGCGATTGTTGAATGGCAATACCAGCTTGGGTGGCCATTTGATTCAACCAATTCTGTTCCCACTCTCGCCAGTGACGTACGTAGCGACATTGATGAACGACAAGCAATCCCCATAAGATAGCATTTTGGGTCTCTGTGGCTTCGGTGGCTGTATTTTGCCAAAGTCGAATGGGAACGATAAGGGCGGATTGCACCTCTATTCTCTGCATCAATTCTACAAAACAAGGGGTTTTGGCATCTTGGGTAATGTCGTTGATGGTACCGGTAAATCCCTGTTGGTATTTTTGGTGGCAAGATGCAGGAAAGCAGGCTGGCGAGAAATTGCTGTGGAGAATCGAGGAAACTTCTGGATGGGTGGCTTCGGCAATGACGGTACCTGTACGATTTTCATGGAGGCGATACACCAAGACCCGATCGCTTTGTAAAATCGAACGAATTTCGGTGACGGTGGTTGCTAAAATATCTTCTAGATAGAGAGCTCGATAAATTTTTTGCGCGATCGCATTGCTCAAGCGTTCCCGTTCCGCT
>CAYZHY010000040.1:15945-20771 GCA_964477525.1 uncultured Geitlerinema sp.
TAGGGATTGAGAAATTAGTTTTTCTCCTAGGATACAGTTAGAACATGGGGGGGTTGGCTCGCTACCGTCGCTTGCCCACTGTCCAAAATTAATTACTTTATCGTCTTCTATATGGTTGTAAAAAACGATGTGGGCATGGAGTAGTTCTCCTACTAGTCTCACCAACGTATGAATATTACCCAGATGATTGCGATCGAAATTGAGAAAACATTGGTTAATTTTTCGCAAGCGTTTTTCGATTTGTCTTTGTTGGCTAATATCCATATAGGCTACGGCGACACCGTAATCAGGTAAAGGAATGGGAGATGCTTTCACTTGCAACCAACGTAGTTCACCATTGGCACAGCGTAATCCCATACAAGTTTGGGAAACTGTCCTATTTTCAGACAAAGCGATCGCGCAAGGAAATAGAGTGCTAGACATGGGGGTACCATCCGAATCTATGGCTTGCCACTGGCCGTCATCGTAGTGACTGCTGTTGTGTTCTAATTTGGATATTCCCAAAATCTTCTCAGAAGCGGTATTGGCTTCGATGAGATTGCCCTTATCGTCCAAAATAGAAACCCCCACCGGCAGAATTTCAAATAGGGTTTGGTATTTTTGCTGGTTTTCTCGTAAGGCGCGTTTGGCTTGCATGCGATCGCTAATATCCTGAGCAACAGCTATAATTTGTTTAATGCGATCGCCATCTTCGATGACAGGTGCCGCATGAATAAACAAATGTCGTCCCTGAACCCCTACTTCCAAAGTTTGGGAATAAATTGTTTTTCAGAAATGGTATAATGTTATAAACGAGAAAAGTTAGTAATATTTTATAAGATATAGCTACAGTCCCCCTTAAAATTTATTCCTAAAAAATATATAAAGCCAATATAAAGGGGCAACTTGGTATTTTTAAAAAGAAACTATCCAGGTTCAAAATTTTTAAAGTGACAACTTACCCGTTACCAGAAAGGACTATAAAATCCATCAAAAACACCCCAATCGAGCGATCTTGTCATTTTTTATTACTAAAAAAATGCTCTACAAAACAGGTGGTTTTAAGTAGAGCTGCAAGCAGTTCGCTAGCAATAAAATTTTATTGTTACTCACGAACAAGCAAGGATTGAATGTGTTCCAAGAACTCTTGGTGATCGACTACAGGTTTAGAAATATAGCTATCGGCACCACTTTGTTCTAGAAATGCTTCGCGATCGCCAGCCATAGCATGAGCGGTCACCAAAATAACTGGCAAATCTGCTGTTTTCGGATCGGATTTTAAGATTTGGGTAATTTTAATCCCATCCACAGCTTGGCCTTCGTATACGCTATTGGAAAGGGAAACATCCATCAAAATCAAATCTACTTCCCCAGCTTGGGCGCTAGAAATCACTTCATTCACATCTTCAGTATGTTTGACTTGCATTTTACCGCGCTTGGTAAGAATTTTAGAAAAAACACGGGCGTTGACCAAATCGTCTTCAACAATCAAAACTGTAGACATAACGCTTTCTGATTTGCTTGGTTTGAACAAAATTGTTTTCAACAAGGGGAGAAGCACTGGCTGCTATGGTATGGCATGGTTGTACCAAAGTTCCTGTGCCAGTACGGGAAAGGAAAACAAGGTAGCTTTACCAAATTGATTGTAAGACAAGTGATACCCAAAAGGACTCGTAGGGAACCACAATCGTATACTTTAGATCGAGAGGGTCGGCATGGTTCGGTGTTGGTTGGATATATTATTTTCATAGAACTTCCAAGCTTTTGCCATAACCAAATTGAAGGGGATTCGGGAGTTTACCACCACCAGCCAATCGAATATCTGTAGAAAATCAAAATGTCTATTGGTGGTAATAGTGAGCTTTGCAGGTAGAATATGGCGAAGGTCGTTTTTGCAATTCCCGATAGCAGGTGAAAAAGCGATCGCCTCTAGTGGCAGCAACACTAAGTTGGGCAGGAAATCGTTGGTGTAGTCTCTGGAATTCTAGCCAGTTGCCGTTTATCGTAGCTTTGGTTCTTCAAATTTATGCCCAACAAGCCGATCTACCTTCCTTCTACTTCCCACATTTTTATGCCCTCCCCCCATTTTTCCTAGGGGAGATTCGCAACAAATTGAAGATGGCTGTTCTCTCACCATTCTCCGATTGGTTTTGGACCATCCATTTATAACATCCATCGCTTTCCAATCTCCAAAAAACCATTGCAGTGTACGGTGAGCTTGTGTCGAACCGTGTAGTTGCTTGTTGTTAGGGACAAGGGTATTTTTTCATGGCCAACCAATTAAATTTACTTTCTAAAGGACAAGTTATTTCCGCTCCTTTACATACAGAAATGCAGCAGGCGTACCTAGAATACGCCATGAGTGTCATCGTGGGTCGGGCCTTGCCTGACGTACGGGATGGCCTAAAACCAGTACATCGACGTATTTTGTACGCCATGCACGAATTGGGTCTGACCCCCGATCGCCCCTACCGCAAATGCGCGCGGGTGGTGGGGGATGTACTAGGGAAATACCATCCCCACGGCGACCAGGCGGTCTACGATGCCATGGTTCGCATGATTCAGGATTTTTCCTGTCGCTATCCCTTGCTAGACGGTCACGGAAACTTCGGTTCTATTGACAACGACCCACCTGCTGCCATGCGGTATACGGAGACGCGGTTGGCGGCCGTGGCGCAAGAATCCCTACTTAGTGAAATAGACAAAGCAACGGTTGATTTTATTGATAATTTTGACAATTCCCAGCAAGAACCGGTAGTGCTGCCAGCACAGCTACCCATGTTGCTGCTTAACGGTTGTTCGGGAATTGCTGTGGGAATGGCAACCAACGTACCTCCCCACAACCTCGCTGAAGTGGTCGACGGTTCCATTGCTTTGATCGATAAACCGCAGCTAAGCGACGAGAAGTTATTCGAGCTAATTCCCGGTCCCGACTTTCCCACTGGTGGCGAAATTGTGGGAAGCGACGGCATTCGCGATGCTTATACCAAAGGTCGGGGAACGATTCCGGTACGTGGGGTAGTGCATTCGGAAACCGTTGCCGGCCGTCGGATGCGCCGTACGGCTTTGGTGGTGACGGAATTGCCGTTTCAGGTCAACAAAGCCAATTGGATTGAGAAGGTAGCCAATTTGGTCAACCACGGGCAAATTGAGGGCATTGCCGATATTCGCGACGAAAGCGATCGCGAAGGGATTCGGGTGGCGATCGAACTCAAACGGGAAGCCGACCCGCAAACGGTCCTGCACCACCTGTACAAGCAAACGCCATTGCAAGTGAACTTTGGTGCCATCTTTTTGGCTTTGGTGGACAACCAACCCCGCCAGTTGAGTTTGCGGGAAACGTTACAGGAGTTCCTCAAGTTTCGCCAAGAGGCGTTAACCCGTCGCTATACCCACGAGTTGGAACAAACCCAACAGCGGTTGCATTTGGTGTCGGGATTGCTGAAAGCGATCGCGCATTTAGACCGGGTTATTGAAATTTTACGACAAGCCAGCGACGGCAGTACCGCCAAAACCATGCTGCAATCGGAGTTGGAATTTAGCGAAGAGCAAGCTCAGGCGATTTTGGCCATGCCCCTGCGGCGGCTGACGGCGTTGGAACAGCAAAACCTGCAAAAGGAATTTGACGAACTCAGCCAAAGACAAGAACAACTGCAAAAATTATTAAGCGATCGCCAGGAATTGCTCAAGGCATTGAAAAAAGAACTGCGTGCCCTCAAACGCAAGTACGGCAATCCCCGTCGCACCCAAATCGTGGATCCATCGACGGTCCCCGATACCAGCGACAGCAGCGTTGGTACTCAAGGCCAAGCAGCAGGTAGTGCCTCTGCTGGTATGTCCGAAATCGAGGAAGATGAAGAAAGCACGGTGGAACTGACCTATAAAGGCTACGTACGCCGCTTGGCTGGCGATGCTACTGAAGAGAGTAGCAGCTCTCGCCGTCAGAAAAGCAAAAAAGCTACCAACAAAAGCCACGAGCGAGATCTTCCCCTGCAAATTTACAAAACCAAAACCGATCGGGAAATTTTGGCGGTGACGGCCAATGGGAAGGCTTACTCGGTGCGGGTAGGAGATATACCCAAAAGCAGTGGTCGCCACCAACGGTCCGTGCCTTTGATTCAATTGCTACCCCCAACGGCGCAAAAAGAGCAACAAGCGATCGCCTCTACCCTGTTCCTGCCAGAATCTCTGGATGAGTCGTACTTACTTATTTTAACCGAACAAGGACGCATCAAACGATTGCCGTTATTAGAACTTGCCAATATGAGCAATCGCGGTTTGACCGTTTGCAAGCTCAAAAATGGCGATCGCGTGATGTCAGTACGAATTTGCGAAGCTGGCCAGCAGGTGCTTTTGGGAACTTCTGGCGGTCGCATTTTACGCTTTGAAATTGACGCAGCCCAACTCCCCCTTCGCGGGCGTACGGCTCAGGGCGACATGGCTATACGCTTGCGCAAACAAGAAAAACTGGTGGATGTTGCGACGGTTCCTCCCCATGGAGATATCGCTGTTATCTCCGCCGCCGGCTATGCCAAACGCCTGCCAGTAAACTTGCTACGTCTGGCACAGCGAGGCAGTATCGGCATGCAAGCCTTCCATTTCACCAAGCAAAACGATACATTAGCTGGCATGGTAGCTGCCCACCGGCAACAACAGGCAATTGTAACCACCAATCGCGATCGATATTTGCCAATCTCTATGGACACGCTAGCTGTAGACAATCCCGACAGTTCTGGCCAACGCTTGCAGCAGTTACAAGAGTCGGAGCGCGTCGTTTCGGTGTTGCTAGCCGATCGTGGGTAAGCACCCTTCGGCAGGCTCAGGGCAAGCCCTTCGGCAGGCTCAGG
>CAYZHY010000040.1:20871-30855 GCA_964477525.1 uncultured Geitlerinema sp.
CCCTTCGGCAGGCTCAGGGCAAGCCCTTCGGCAGGCTCAGGACGAGTGGGAGCTTGGGAGCTTAAGAGCTTGGGAGCTTGGGAGCATGGGAGCTTGGGAGATACAATTGGTTGTTTTATCCGACGCCCCGACGCTCCGACGCTTTTTCCCCTTCCAAAACCGCAAAACATGGTACAAAGAAATAGACGAATCAAGCGATCGCAAATGACTGAGCCTTCCTTCCCCCATAAATTTATTGGCGTTGCTGTTATTTGGAACCAGCAAAACCAAATTCTCATCGACCGCCGCCGTCAAGAAGGAGACATGGGAGGATTGTGGGAATTTCCCGGTGGCAAAATTGAAGCTGGGGAAACTTATGACGAATGCATTCGTCGGGAAATTCGAGAAGAATTGGACATTGAGGTGAGCGTAGGCGATCGCGTGGTGGAAATCACCCATACATACGAGAAATTTCGCGTTACTCTAGTGGTGCATCACTGCCGCCATCTAGCTGGCCATCCCCAACCTATAGAATGCGATGAAATTCGCTGGGTCGAGATTGGCGAATTGGACCAGTTTGCCTTTCCCGAAGCCAACAGACAAATTATTGATGCCCTGCAAAAGATCGAATAGATGAACATTTCCAGAATTGGCGATCGCGATCGTTTTTTGCCTGCCATTTTCCCAAGATGGAAAACTCGTGTTTGCCCGAAAATAGCTGTTTTTGGTTGTTTTTATTTCCTAGCAATTTCCTACCAAGGAACGGGGTTTATGTTAGAAGAACTTTTATCAGAAAGCAAAGAACTCTCCCAATTTTTCGAAGTTTTTAATATTTCTCGCTCGGATGTTGGTAATACTTTAGAGACGGCTGCCGATTTAGGGACCATTGAAGGCCAGCAAGTGGTGCGTCAGTCATTGACCGAAGCAGAACCAAGCGATATTTATCGCTTTCAACTGGACAGTACCAGCAATTTTGTTCTGGGAATTGATGGTTTGGAAGGCGATGCTGATATCCGTTTGGTCCAAGATATCAATAACAACCAAAAAATCGAATTTGATGAAATTATCGGTCAATCCGTACGAGTGGGAACGGCGGAAGAAAAGGTGGAAATTCCCAATCTGGCAGCAGGTAATTATTTTGTTGGTATCAGGCAGTTTTCTGACGATACGACTTACAATCTAACGGTGGTAGCTACGCCTACCGAACAGGAACCCTTACAACCACAACAGCCTCCTGAAAATTTCAATCCCAGTTACGGTTACGGTATGGTAAACGCTGCGTCGGCAGTGGCTGCCGCTGTTGGTGCGGAGGAACCTTTTGCTGAGGTTCCCGATTTAGATCCCTCAACCTCGTTTTCCAACTACAACGATCTAAATCGCTTGCAAATCCCCAAAGTTTGGAATCAGGAAATTACTGGTGACGGCGTGGTGGTGGCTGTTGTGGATACAGGCGTCGCTCCCGAACATCCCGATTTAGCCAGCCAGATGTGGGTGAATTCTGATGAAGTTCCCAACAATGGCGTAGATGACGATAGCAATGGTTTTGTAGACGATGTGCGGGGATACGATTTTGCAGATGGAGATAGCGACCCCACCGATGAAAACGGTCACGGAACCCACATGGCAGGAATCGTGGCAGCCGGTCGCAATGGCATCGACACCGACCTCAGCGGCAATGAATGGCAAGTAAGCGGTGTGGCTTACAACGCTCAAATCATGCCAGTACGGGTTTTTAACGAAGATGGGACTTCCGACCAAAAGCTAGCTACGGGCATTCGTTATGCGATCGCCAATGGCGCTGATGTCATCAATATTCCCATCGGTCAACCTTCCAACGAACTACTGCAAACCCAAAAAGCTTTAGCCGAAGCCAGGGAAGCAGGCATTCCCACCATTATGCCTGCTGGCAACGACCGCCAAGAAACTGAAACCAATTTCCCCGGCTTTCCAGCCAGATATGCTTCCTTGGATTTGGGAATTGCTGTAGGTGCGGTCAATGAAGAACAACAAGTAATGGACTTATCCAATCCTGCAGGCACGACCCTCGGCGGCTATCCTTTCTTTGTAGCACCTGGGGCAGCCGTGGTTTCGACCGTACCTGCCAGTACCTCCACTTTTAGTTTACCCGACAGCCAATATGTTGGTTTGAGCGGTACCTCCATGGCCATGTCGTATGTAGGCGGTGTGGTGGCTTTAATGCGAGAAGCCAATCCCAATTTAACTCCCCAACAAATCGAACAAATTTTGATAGAAACCGCCAATTCTCAAGCAATTACGCCCAAAAACTAAATTCCATAAACCGGCAACGTAAAGTGGAAGCAGCTGCCCTGATTGAGTACAGAATCCACCCAGATTTCCCCGTAATGAGCGCGAATCAATCGCTGGCACAGGGATAAGCCAATGCCATAGCCCTCTGCTTCCCGGTCTCGTTGCAAGCGGAAACGATCTTCAAAAATATGTTTTTGGTTTTCCGGGGGAATGCCAAATCCGTTGTCGCAAACGCTAATTTGGACGTTTCGCGTGGTGCGATGCAACGCAGCTACCTGAATAACGCCGTTTTCCGAGGTATATTTGATGGCATTATCCAGTAAGTTGGTCAGAACTTGGCGTACTCGTTCCGGATCGGCATTCACCGCTGGTAAATCGTGGGGTAAATCTGCTTGTAGGTACTGGGATTTGGAAGTACAGCGTTGTTGAAAGTATTCGATAACTTCTTCGCAAAGCTGTTTTAAGTCGCATTTCTGCCGTTGCAGTTGAAATGGTTGGTCGGCATTGCGAGTTGCTTGCAATAGGTCGGAAATCATGCGTTCGATGTTTTTGGTTTGGGTACGCGCGTGGTTGACCAACTGCGACACCAAGGAAGGTTTGAAATGAGAAGGTAGCTTTTCACCAGAACCGATATGGGTTTGTAAGGTTTCTAAAGCAATGGAAACAGCTGTGAGGGGATTGCGCAGGTCGTGTGCCAGCATGGCAATCAGCCGTTCTTTTAATTGCAGTTGTTGCTGTAGTTCGGCTTTTTCCTGCTTTAAGCGGAAAATTTCATCCGACATCCGCACGATTTCCGCCGAATGCATTACTGAGAGATTTTGCGATGGAGAGAGATTGATACACTCGTTTTGATTGGCATAACTTTTGAGTAAGTTTGGGGATTGGCATTGAGATTTGTAAACTTCCACCGCATGTTGCCATTTGGGCCACCAACGGTCTAACTGTTCCACTAAATTGGTTCCTGCTAGGGTTTGTCTGGGTTCTGGATGGATTTTAACGAGAGAAGGAGTGGCAATGAGTTTGAAATGTTCGGCTAGGTAGGGAGATTCGCCGACATCTATCACCCGCAAATCGAACGTATAGTTGCTTTGCAGCTGTTGTAAGTGGCGCCGGATTCGTTGGATATGCTCCCGAGAACTGGGGCGCTTATCCACAAATAGCAATAGTTGCAGCAGGGCTTCTGATTGGGAGTACACTTCAGGAGCAGCTATCATGCCATCTAGGTTAGCGACAGGAAGGAGGTTGGGACACTCTACGGACTTTGGCACCCTGTATCTTCATAGCAGGGATGTATTCTTTATTTTCTCTTTATACTCTAAATTCGTGAATTTGACCAAGTCTCTGGTGGGGAACTGGAAAAGCCAAATTGCAAGGAAATGTCAGATAAGAAAATTTTCGTGGGTTCCATGGCCTGGTTGGTGGGAACGCTGTTGCTGCAAAACCAAATCCTCCCTAAGTTAGAAACTCGATCTTAATTTTATTTCGTTGTTTCTAACCTAGAAGCCCGTGGCAGGTGCATTTGTTTCTTTTGAGGGGTGGATGTTTTTGGTGCTGGCTGTAGTTACCACAAACTCTTCGATGGTAGGGAAAATTTGGTGGTTTGTATCAAATGAATCAGCAAGCTGTCCCCAAAGCTTGAAAACTTGAGAATAGGGGCGTGCTAACGATCGCTGTTTGGTGGCTATTTTTTGGTTTTCATGCCAAAACAGAAATAGCATGTTTTTATTAGCCGAACGCTCCCAATTTCGTACAAATTACAGCTTCGCGGATGGAAGCAACGATCGCAACCACTTACAAGCAACTTTTTTTTGATTTCCTTATTTAACGATTTTAGGAGAATAACCGTGGTCGTCCAACTATCGAAAAATACTTACGAAGAAAAAACCCAAGCGATCGCCAAGCAATTGTTAGCCTCGACGCGCGAAAATCGTTCCTGGTGGGCACAAATGCGCGAAATGCGCTGGGATTCTACCCTGCTGGGATGGGCCATGAACAATCCCGGCTTGCGAGTACAGTTGTTTCATTTGATTGACTGTCTGCCGGCGCTGCAAAGCAATGCTGAGATAGCCCATCATTTACAAGAATACATGACGACTTCTGAGGTGGAGTTACCGGATGCTCTCAAAAAGCTACTCAATTTTTCTAAGGCAGATTCCGTTCCCGGTCAGCTAGCAGGTGGCACTTTTTCTAAAGCTGTGGAAACCCTGGCCTATCGTTACATTGCTGGGGAAACGGTGGAACAGGTGATTAAAACGGCCGAACGCCTGCGTCGCGAAAAAATGGCGTTCGCTATCGATTTGCTAGGGGAAGCCGTAACTTCCGAGTTGGAAGCACGGGATTACTATCAAGGCTATCTGAATTTAATGCAGCGGTTGCGAGAAGCTGCCCAAAAATGGTCGGTGATACCGGAAATTGATGAAGCCGACGGGCATCATATACCACAAGTTCAAATTTCTGTCAAGCTTACGGCTTTGTATTCCCAGTTCGACCCCCTGGCGGAGAAAACGACCCGCGATCGCGTTTTGGAAAAAGCTCGTTCCCTGTTGCGTCGTGCCGGCGAAATGGGAGTTGCCATCCATTTTGACATGGAGCAGTACGAGTATAAAGACTTAACCCTCTCCATCCTCAAAGAATTGCTAACCGAAGATGAGTTCTGCCAGCGCAGCGATGTGGGAATTACCATCCAAGCCTATTTGCGAGAAAGCGATCGCGACTTGCAAGATATTATCGAATGGGCCAAGCAACGGGGAACGCCCATCACCGTTCGCTTGGTTAAAGGAGCCTATTGGGACACCGAAACCATTCGGGCTTTAAAAAATCACTGGCCGCAACCAGTATTTAACCACAAAGCAGCCACCGATGCCAATTTTGAATATTTAACCCAACTGCTGTTAGAAAACCACGAATATCTCTATGCCGCCATTGGCAGCCACAACGTGCGATCGCAAGCCCTTGCCTGCGCGATCGCCGAAGACCTTAAAATTCCCCGCCGCCACTTTGAAATGCAGGTTTTGTACGGCATGGGAGAAAAACTTGCCAAAGCTATTGTGAAACGGGGGCATCGGGTGCGGGTATATGCACCTTACGGAAAACTACTACCGGGCATGGCTTATCTCATTCGCCGCTTGTTGGAAAATACCGCCAATAGTTCTTTCCTCAAACAAGATATGGAAGAACGCCCCATCGACGAACTAATTGCACCGCCCCAAGTCACCGAAGCTATGAAAACCCAGCAAGCGACGTATCCTTCTCCGGTGGAAAATTACCAACCGGCAGCGGATAGCGATTATTCCCAAATTGAGAAACGGGAAGCAGCCCAACATGGCTTGGACCAGGTACAAAAATCGTTAGGAAAAACCATTTTACCGTTTATTAACGGCGAATATCGGCAAACAGAAACCTATGTTGGTGCGGCGAATCCTTCCCATCCCGACCAAGTGGTGGCGAAGTTAGGGATGGCTTCGGTCGAACAAGCCGAAGAAGCGATCGCATCTGCCAAAAAAGCCCTCTCCAGTTGGAAACGAACCCCCACCGAAGAACGAGTTGCCCTGTTGCGTCGTGCCGCCGACTTAATGGAAAACCGCCGTGCGGAACTGGCGGCATGGATGGTTTTGGAAACTGGCAAACCCTTGCGACAGGCGGATGTAGAAGTTTCCGAAGCCATTGACATGTGTCGCTACTACGCCAGCGAAATGGAACGGTTGCAGCCGGGTTGGAACTTTGACGTACCGGGAGAAACCAACCGCTACCACTACCAACCCCGGGGGATTACGTTAGTGATTTCCCCTTGGAATTTCTCCATTGCCATTCCCACGGGAATGACAGTGGCATCGTTGGTGGCAGGCAATTGTACTATACTCAAACCAGCAGAATTTTCCACGGTGGTGGCATCGAAAATTGCGGAAATTTTGATTGCAGCTGGGGTTCCAGAGGGGGTATTTCAGTTTCTCCCCGGCAAAGGTTCCACCGTTGCTTCCCATCTGGTGAAGCACAAAGATGTGAATACAATTGCGTTTACCGGTTCTCAAGAAGTTGGCTGCCAAATCTATGCCGATGCATCTGTATTGCAACCCGGTCAGAAACATCTGAAGCGAGTGATTGCCGAGATGGGTGGCAAAAACGGCATTATTGTAGATGAAAGTGCCGATTTAGACGAAGCAGTGGCAGGTGTGGTGCATTCTGCCTTTGGTTACAGCGGACAGAAATGTTCCGCCTGTTCCCGGGCCATTGTGGTAGAACGGTGTTACGATCGCTTTATGGAACGGTTGGTGGAAGCCACGCGATCGCTGCATGTAGGCGATGCAGCCTTGCCAAGTACCACCGTTGGTCCGGTTATCGATGCTTCGGCGGCAAACAAGATTCGCGAATATATCGAGAAAGGCAAACAAGAAGCGCAAGTGGCTTTAGAAATGCCTGCCCCTAAAGAGGGATATTTTGTGGGTCCGGTCATTTTCACGGATGTATCGCCGGATGCTACCATTGCCCAAGAAGAAATTTTCGGACCGGTGCTATCGGTCATTCGCGTGCGCGATTTCGACGAGGCTTTGCAAGTTGCCAACGATACCAACTACGCGCTCACTGGTGGTTTGTATTCCCGCACGCCTTCTCACATTGACCGCGCCAAAGAAGAATTTGAAGTGGGCAATTTGTATATCAACCGTGGCATTACAGGGTCGATTGTGGCACGACAGCCGTTTGGCGGTTTCAAACTCTCGGGTATAGGTTCCAAAGCCGGAGGACCGGATTACTTGCTGCAATTTTTAGAACCGCGTACGGTTACGGAAAACATTCAGCGTCAGGGATTTGCCCCGATTGAGGGTGCGGATTATTAATTTGCGGTAGGGGCGTTTCGCAAAATGCCGGGCGTTTCGCGAAACGCCCCAACATTTAGAGGCTGGAAATTTCCTGAAAGTCCTCTTGCCCGATATTAGCGGCATCAACACCAGTTAACCTAGCGATCGCGCGATCTTTCAAGGAAATAAGCGTGCTGCCTTCTACCTGTTTCACGCTTACATCTGCAAAAGTTAGACCGTTCGGTTGCAGGGGAAACTCGCTGGTGGGAAGAACCAAAGCATCCACGCCACCTTCAAAGTCAGTAATGGTATTGGTTCCCGAGACAGGGCGCAATAAAAAGCGATCGCTTCCGCCACCTCCAGTAAGCGTATCCGCTCCCAAATCGCCACTAACGAGGTCGTTGCCGCTGCCACCGTTGAGAATATCTGCATTTTGACCGCCAAAAATCGTATCGTTGCCCTGACTGCCGTTGATATTATCCATACCTAAGTTACCGTTGAGCAAATCGTCGCCATCGCTAGCGCTAAGGGTGTCGTTGCCTTGCCCTCCTAACACGACATCGTTTGCCCCCTCGCCAGCCAGCAGGTCGTTGCCAATATTGCCATTGATGGTATCGTCACCCAAACCACCATTGATGGTATCGTCTCCACCGAATCCAGCGATCGCATCGTTGCCGCTACCACCTTCGAGAAACTCACCAGTATCGGAACCCGAAATTTCCTGAGGCGTTTCGCTTGCCTGCACTTCCACAGCACCAATATCGACCGTATCGTTACTGACGCGAGGAAATCCTTCTCCCCGTTGTTCGTAAGGAATGGGTTCGCTGGTGTCTCCGTCTCCATCTAAGTCTTGGCTGTCTGCCGGCACTTCGCTGTTGTCTCCAGCATCAATAGCAGGACTGCCATCCAAAGGCTTGTGCGTTGGCGTTGTGCCGCCGTTTTCGCTTAGAGAACCAAGTTGTGGGTCTTGGTTGAGAACGTTGCCATCGGTAAAACTGCCATCTGCAACAATATTGCTAGCCCTGGTGTTGATGGTGCCATTATCGTTCAATACATCGTCGCCACCGGAACTACTAGCAACGATAGAATTGGTGAGAATAATGTTGCCATAATTGTAGATGCCGCCGCCGTAATCTGCGGAGTTGCCAGCAACGGTACTGTTAGTAAGGGTGGCGCTGATATCGTTGTAGAAACCGCCAGCAAAAACGGCGGAGTTTCCAGAGATGGTGCTGTTGGCGAGCGTCATATCGCCTAAATTGCTGATACCGCCACCGCCAGCTGCTACCGAATTGCCAGAAACGGTACTGTTGGTGAGGGTGGCACTGCTATAAGTATTCCGAATGCCACCAGCTTGATAGGCTGTATTGCCAGAAACGGTACTATGGGTGAGGGTGAGGTTGCCGCCGCTGTTGGTATACGAGTTTCTAGTGTTGCTGATGCCACCCCCTTGATAGGCTACGTTTCCCGATACATTGCTCTGGGCAAGCGTGGCACGGCCCAAGTTGATAATGCCGCCACCCAAATAAGCAAAATTGCCGGATACGGTGCTGTTTTTGAGGTTCAGTTCGCCGTTAGACTTCACATAAATACCGCCTCCGTCATTGGCACCTCTTGGACCATTGCTTGGTGGGTCTCCACCGGTGACTTGGGCGTTTTCTAAAGTAAGATTGCCATTAGCCAGTACTTCAAAAACGCGATCGCTGCGATCGCCACTACCACCCAAATTGCTAGCATCAATAATTGCTTTGTTATTGCCCACACCGCGAACGGTTACATTCGCACCACCAGCAATATCCAAGTCAGCCACCGAAGCATCGGGATTCGATCGTTCAAAAGTGGTATCGGCGTCGCTGAGGCTAAGATTGTAGGTTTCTCCACCCGTCAGTTCGATGGTGTAATCGTTATCGGGATCGTTGTTGGCCATTAGAATGGCATCCCGCAGAGATAATCCCGCTCCCGTATCGGCATCGCCATCGTTTTCGTCTTCGGTAGTATCCACATCTAAGGTAATCAAAACGCCGGTATAATTTTGCTGGGTAGCTGCCGTTACGGCCAAAGGTGACGTTACGTTACCGACTTGTACCTCTAAATTCCAGTTGCCGCCTTGGTTGGTATGACCAGTTATGCTGGTACTGGCAGCAACATTGGCTTTCGTGAGAGCTGCCACATCTTCCAAAAAAGAAGCTGGTTTGGTGGTACCGGCAACGCGACAGCCGTACAGCAAAATATCTGCATTTTCTGTTAAAGCCGTATGCCAGGTTTGTAGGTAGTTTTGATAGTGAGGTAGCGTCTTACTATTGAGAACGCTGTTGCCTAGATAGACGCAGCCTGGGGAACCGTGAGAGATAATATGAATGGCTTGCAGTTGGCTGTAGTTGGCCAGGGTTTCGCTAATTTGTTGGATACCATCGCGGCGAGAATCCAGCAAAACAGCTTTGATTCCCGGAAGCAAACCAGCGGTTCGGCCACGTTCGCTGCCAGCTATCAGGCTTTGGTAGTCTTCTACCGCCGGGTCGATGAAAGCCAAAGCTTGGCAGTGGGTGTTGGTGGTAGCTTGTAGAGAACAGACAGATCCAAGGGGTTGAGAAGGCAAGGTTGAAATTCCAAAAATTTTAGATGGCAGCATAGGGAGCATCCTATTTCTGAAAGAGAGCGAGCGATTGCTGGATTTCCCAACTTTCCTTCGGCAAGCTCAGCACAAGCCTTAAAAAGGGCGGTTTGAATTTCGATTTATTACAGGACTTTAAGGAAATAGGATAACTGGCAGCGAAAAGAAGCCTTGCTTCTAGCGTAGCAACTTACAAAAAACGGCATGGAGGATACAACGATGCTACCATCTGCGGTGGCTTTTTCAGGGATATTCTAGAAAAAAGCAAAACCTTCTGCTTGACAAAAAAATAGGATGCATGGAGAAATGCACCCTATCCGAACATCAAAATTGGCC
>CAYZHY010000041.1:0-30346 GCA_964477525.1 uncultured Geitlerinema sp.
CCCCATCTCCAACCCCACCACAATATGGCAAAATTCATAAAGGTACACATTCACCAGTTCGCCATCCCGTTTCTCCATGAGTGAAACCAGCAACAACCTAGCCAAACAATACGACCCCAAAGCCACCGAAGCCAAATGGCAGCAGTTTTGGGCAGACAAGCAAATCTTTAAAGCCGACCCCAACCATCCCGGCGACCCCTACTGCATCGTCATTCCGCCACCCAACGTCACCGGCAACCTGCACATGGGACACGCCTTTGAAGCTTCCCTCATCGACGTGTTGGTTCGCTACCATCGCATGCAGGGATACAACACCCTGTGGCTGCCGGGAACCGACCACGCCAGCATCGCCGTACAAACCATTCTCGACAAACAACTGAAAGCCGAAGGCACCAACCGCTACGAACTCGGTCGGGAAAACTTCATGCAAAGGGCGTGGAAGTGGAAAGAAGAATCCGGCGGTCAAATTGTTAACCAACTGCAACGTTTGGGCGTATCCGTGGATTGGAGTCGGGAACGCTTTACCATGGATACCCAGCTTTCCAATGCCGTTCTGGAAGCTTTTGTTCGCCTCTACCAAGACGGGTTAATCTATCGCGGGAACTATATGGTGAACTGGTGTCCCGCCAGTCGTTCGGCTGTTTCTGACTTGGAAGTGGAACCGGAAGAAGTCAACGGACATCTGTGGCAGTTCCGCTATCCCATTAGCGATGGTTCCGGCTACGTGGAAGTCGCTACTACCCGTCCGGAAACCATGTTGGGGGATACGGCAGTGGCGGTGAACCCCAACGACAATCGCTACCAGCATTTAATCGGACACACCCTCACTTTACCCATTCTAGAACGGCCAATTCCAGTTATTGCCGACGAACAGGTAGACCCGGAATTTGGTACCGGCTGCGTTAAGGTGACTCCCGCCCACGACCCCAATGACTTTCAGATGGGGCAACGCCACAATTTAGAATTTATTAGCATTATGAACCTGGATGGCACCCTCAATGCCAATGCGGGCGAATTTGCAGGGCAAGACCGGTTTGCGGCGCGCAAAAATGTGGTCAAACGCTTGGAAGAGGATGGCTATCTGGTTTCGGTTCAAGATTATCTCCATACCGTTCCCTACAGCGATCGCGGTAAAGTTCCTGTAGAACCCCTGCTGTCTACTCAGTGGTTTGTTAGCATTCAACCCCTCGCCGACAAAGCCCTGGATTTCCTAGACAACCAAAACCTGCCCCGCTTTATTCCCGAACGTTGGAAAAAGGTCTATCGGGATTGGCTGGCCAATATCAAAGACTGGTGCATTTCCCGGCAACTGTGGTGGGGTCACCGCATTCCCGCTTGGTATGCCGTCAGCGAAACCAACGGCGAAATTACCGACGATACGCCCTTTGTGGTGGCTAAAAGCGAAGAAGAAGCGATCGCCCAACTAAAAGCACAATTTGGCGAAAATGTCAAGGTGGAACAAGACCCGGATGTTTTGGATACCTGGTTTTCTTCCGGATTGTGGCCTTTTTCTACCTTGGGATGGCCCCACCAAACCCCAGATTTGGAAACCTACTATCCCACCACTACCCTGGTCACCGGTTTCGATATTATCTTCTTCTGGGTCGCCCGCATGACCATGATGGCTGGGTATTTCACCGGTACCATGCCCTTTCAAGATGTGTACATCCACGGGTTGGTACGGGATGAAAACAACAAGAAAATGTCCAAATCCGCCGGCAATGGCATCGACCCGCTGTTGCTAATGGAAAAATACGGTACCGATGCCCTGCGCTATACGTTGGTGAAGGAAGTGGCTGGTGCCGGTCAGGATATCCGTTTGGAATACAACCGCAAAACCGACGAGTCTGCCTCGGTGGAAGCTTCCCGCAATTTCGCCAACAAGCTGTGGAATGCGGCGCGGTTCGTTTTGATGAATTTGGACGACCAAACCCCAGCCCAGTTGGGGATGCCAGCGGTGGAAAGTTGTCAATGGAGCGATCGCTGGATTCTCTCTCGCTACCAGCAAACTGTCAAAAGGACCAGCGATTACCTGAGTAGCTACGGGTTGGGAGAAGCCGCTAAGGAACTGTACGACTTTATTTGGGGCGATTTCTGCGATTGGTACATCGAACTGGTGAAAGCCCGCTTGCAAGGAGATGACCCCGATTCCCGCCGGGTGGCACAGCAAATCCTCGCCCACCTCAGCGAAGGGATTCTCAAACTCATGCATCCCTTCATGCCCCATTTGACCGAGGAAATTTGGCAAACCCTTACCAAATCCAATGCCGAACAAACCCTGGCCTTGCAAGCCTATCCCAGCTACGAGGAATCCTGGGTCAATCCGCAGCTAGAAGCCGATTTTGACTTACTCATTGGCACCATTCGTTCCATTCGCAATTTACGCGCCGAAGCCGAACTTAAACCCAACACCGCCGTAGGAATTATATTACAAAGCGAAAGCGATCGCGAACGGCAAGTTTTGCAACAGGGGCAAGCCTACATCGAAAACCTGGCCAAAGCCAATCCCCTCACCATTACCGCCACCCTCGACGAATCCATGCAGCAAACGTTAGCTGGCGTGGTGGGAACGGTACAGGTGTTACTCCCCTTGGCTGGGGTGGTTGATGTGAGCCAATTGCGTGCCAAATTAGAAAAACGCCTGCAAAAAGTAGAAGCGGACGTGAAATCCTACCAAGGGCGCTTGCAAAATCCCAATTTTGTTAATAAAGCGCCAGAACCGGTCGTAGAAGGGGCGCGCAACGCCCTCGCCGAAGCCGAAAAACAGGCACAGATTTTGCGCGATCGCTTGGAACAGTTAGGAAATGGTTAGAATTTCTCTGGCATCCATTTAAACCAATCGGTAGGATAAACCCTCATCCCACTCATCCCCCTCATCCCACTCATCCCCCTCATCCCCCACAGCCATGATTGAAACCAACAGGCAGGGCAAGCAACCATCAAATTCCCATCCCAAAATTCTGGTCACCATGAACGGCAAAGGCGGCGTTGGCAAAACCACCACTGCCGTCAACGTTGCTGCCATTCTTGCCAGCCACCATTCTCTGTTGCTGGTGGATACTGACCCGCAAGGATCGGCTGCTTGGTGGTGCGAGCGCAATTCTCAGGATAATATAGGATTTGATATCGCTTCCGAACAAGACCCGCAACTGTTGGGCAAACTGCGGCAGATATCCGACTACGAACTCATTGTCGTCGATACCCCACCAGCCCTCAACGCCGATAGTTTGGCAGCGGTTCTCACCCACGCCGACTATCTGATTTTGCCCACCCCACCAGCCCCCATGGATTTAGCCGCGTTAATCGATACGGTTCGTCAATCGGTGACCCCAGCAGACGTTTCCCATCGCGTTTTGCTAACCCGCGTCGATACCCGCAGCTTGCGAGAAGCCTTGGAAGCACAAAATACCTTGCAAGAAATGGGCATTCCCGCCTTCCATGCTTTCGTTCGCGCCTACAAAGCCCACGAACAAGCCGCCTTGAATGGGGTTGCCATCGACCAACTGCGGGGCAAAAAAGCCCAAGAAGCTGCTTCCGATTACCGCCGGGTTGCCGACGAGATTTGCCGGGATTTGCAATTGCGTCAGGGGGCTTCGCGAAGTGCTCCTACAAGGGAGGAAAGAACTTGATAGTATGGAAGTGATATTCTTGGCGTTATTCCCCCTAAACCATCATGGCACAAAAACGTTTGGCAGATATGTTGCGCGAAGAGGCTGGCAAAAATCCCCAGTCGAAATCCAACCCGGCGGATGTAGAGGCCTCTACCGAAGAGACAGCAGAAAACAACAACGATGAATCCAACCAAATTGCCCAGTTGCAAGAAGCGATCGCAGATTTAAAACGAGAACTGGAACAAGAACGGGAACTCACAAAAAAATTGCGCTCGGATATAGATTCTGCTTGGAAAGCCAAATCCGATTTGGAGGATAAGCTGGAGAAGAAAACTCAAGAAATAGAACAGCTACAAAAGCAAAGTCAAGAAAGCGATCGCTGGAAATCCAAATTTGAAGAAGCCAAACAAGCCGCCGTTCACCTCACCGAAGAAAACGACAAGCTCAACCAAAAAATTCAAGACCTGCAAAAAGAATTAGAAAGCACCCACCAAAAAAATACAGAGTTGAACCAGCAACTAGAAGGCTATCAAAAATCTTCCCTTCGACGCAGCTCAGGGCAAGCCAGAGGTTCCCAATACGCAGCCCTTGCTCCGAAAAAAACAGAAACCAAGAAAAACAACCAAGGTTCTCCCGATTTAACCGATTGGATGGACTAGTGCTAAGTAAGTTTCAAAAGGAAAATGGGAGCCTTAAAACGGGGAAAAGGGAAATTCAATTCAGTAAAAATTGGCCTGCGATCGCCAACTCCCCATACTCGGTACGCTCCCATACTCGGTACGCAACTATTCGCTAGCCGCTAACCGAAAGCCCACAAAAAGTTCCCGAATGTGCGGATAGTACCAGTTGCGGAAGCTAGAACGCAACACCCAAGGGCGCGTTGTCCAACTGCCCCCGCGCATGACGTAGTGCTGGCCGTCAAAATATTGCTGGGAATAGCCGGGATAGGGATAAAATTCAAATCCCTCGTACCCATCAAACAGCGATGAGGTCCATTCCCAAACATTGCCCAGCATATCGTACACCCCATAGGCACTAGCGCCTTCGGGATAGGCATCCACTGGCGTGGTGGTTCCCACATACCCATCGTGGTTGCTGCGGGTGGCATCGGGAAAGGCATCTCCCCAGGGATACAAACGGCGGGTTTCGCCATCGGGATGACCCCTGGCTGCTTTTTCCCATTCAATTTCTGTCGGCAAACGCTTGCCCACAAAGTTAGCATAGGCAGTAGCTTCAAACCAGCTCACACCGCAAACGGGATGGTCGGGTTTCTCACATTGCAAATGCCAGTACAAAGGCTGGCGGCGAGATTGTTTTTGCACCCATTCCCAACCTGCCGGTGTCCACCATTGGGGGTCTTTGTAGCCACCGGCTGCGATAAACTGTTGGTATTCGCCACAAGTAACGGGATAGCGGTCGATCCAATAGGTGGGCACAAAACACCAATGCCCCGGTCGTTCGTTATCCAGTGCTTCCATGCCGTTGTTTCCCCGCCAAAATCTGCCAGCAGGAATTTTCACCATGTCGTCAGAACGATGGGTAGCCCCAACGGAAATAGCGGCATTTTCGGTGGGAATATCGGGCAGTTGCAGCAGTTTTTCCACCAGCGCCATGGTTTCGCTGTGCTGGCTTTCGTGTTGCAAAATAAACTGCCACAGGCGTTCTTCGTGTTCTAAAGGCGCTACGTCTAAATATTCCCAAACCGCCTCGCGGACTTTATCGAGATATTCGCGAATTTCGCTGCGCGAAGGCAAGTTCGCACGTTCTTGTTTGGGAGAGATTTCCGCCGAAAACAGCTGGTGGTATTGGGGAAATACGGGGGGCAAGCCAGCGCAGGTTTGCAGCAACCACAGGTCTTCCGTATAAGCAATATGCCCCAAATGCCAGCCAATGGGACTAAATTCGGGATGGGCTTGGTGGCATAAGGCGGTATCGTCGATACGGTCAAACTGTTCTAAGGTACGCTGGCGACACTTTTGTAGTGCTTGTTGGATTTGTTCTCTACAGTTCGGTGTAGTCGACAGCAAGGTTTTCTCCTACATGCAGCATACTGCGTTCGCCAAAGGTTTTCCAGTTGCCTGGAAATAACGGTTCCGATGCGATCGCGATACTATGGGGAAAGCGATCGCTATTCTGGATCCAATATAACGATGGTACCGGCGATGAACTTGCAAAGCGAGAGGCAATGACATTTTTTCCATCGCTAACCACCAAATTGGCAGCCAGGCGGGTGTTGTATTGTTTTGCCATTTCCCCCAGCGTCGTCAGGGTTTGTTCCATGGCTTGGCTGAGGGAACCACCGCTGTCTTGGTATTTTTGCGCAAATAAAGCAAACATATGCTCGGAATCGGTGGTACCATTTAAATTCTGATAGATATCATCTGCCAAGCGATCGCGCAAAGGGCGAAACAAGGTTTGGCGAAATTGTTTGACAAATCCGTTGTGGACCCCCATCAACTGCTGGTAGCGAAACGGCTGGCAGTTACTCATATCCACGGGTTGCCCTTCAGTAGCACTGCGAACGCATCCCAAAATATTACCCGATTCCACATACCGACTCACCGAAGGCAAATTTACATCGCTCCAAATAGGTAAGGTATGCTTGTAGGTAAACGGATCGGTATTGCGGCTAGCATGGTACCAACCCACCCCAAAACCATCAGCATTGGCTACCCCCGACGTCATTTCCTTGGGGGAATGGCTTTGTACCACCAGCGAGTGGGGTGGTTCGTACAGCAGTTTTTCCATGGAAATGGGACTGCCCGTATATCCCAGAATACGACACATAAAATTCAACAAACGATAAGATTCCAAGACGAATGATGGCACATTCTAAAAAATTCGTTAAACTATATCATGATTCTAAAAAAAGGGCCTGTCCCACAAGCTGGTTGCGGACAAGCCGATAAATTTTTCTATGATAATTTTTCTATGTCCACCCAAGCAAACTCGCTATCAGGAGGGCGAATAACTATGTCTGTAAAAACTGAAGAAAAGCGTTCGGTATCCCAACAACACGCACCGCGCTATCGCGTTTTGCTGCACAACGACGACGTCAACTCCATGGAGTACGTCGTGCAAACGTTAATGAAAACCGTTCCTAACATTAGCCAACCCCAGGCCGTAGACATCATGATGGAAGCACACACCAACGGGATGGCTTTGGTGATTGTTTGCGAACTGGAACATGCAGAATTTTACAGCGAAACCTTGCGTACCCACGGTTTGACCAGTACCATCGAACCGGAAGAATAGGGGATTTAACGGTTTGCGCGCCCAACGCCTAACTCGCATTCGTCGGTTTTCCGCCCCAGTTCGCCTGGGGTTATTTATTGTATTATTGCTCTGTCTGTGGCTACCGGTGGCACTACCGGTTTACTTACTGGTTGCCAATGCCAATTGGGCAAGTATTATTGCTTTAAGCCTTTTGTACGGGGAATTTTTATGGTTGGTGCGATGGTGGGAACGGCGGGTTTACCACCAAAACCATCCCTTGGTTGGTTTGGGATTGACAAATTTTATAAAATATGGTAAGGAAGCCGCTTGGGGAATGGCGATCGCGCTTTTGAGCCTCTTTACCCTCTATTCCCTACAAGCTAGCTGGGGATGGCTGGTTTGGCAACCGCTTCGGGGGGGGGTTGGGCAAATTCTTTTAGAAGGGTTGCTGGTGGCTGCAGGTATTGGCTTTGCCGAGGAATTGTTTTTTCGGGGTTGGCTGCTGGCAGAACTGCAACGAGATTATTATCCCCAATTCGCTGTTTTTTGCAATGCGGGAATTTACGCCCTACTACACTATATCAAACCCCTCGAACAAATCCTGCAAACCCTACCCGAATTTGCTGGTTTGTTTTTATTGGGCACGATCCTCGCTTTTGCCAAACAGACCACTGGCGGTCGGTTGTGGTTGCCTGTGGGATTGCACGCTGGTTTTGTCTGGGGATATTATATTATCGATGTGGGCGAGTTAGTTACATTTTCGGCAACGGTTCCCGCCTGGGTAACCGGCATTCGCGGCAATCCCCTAGCCGGGTTGATGGGATTGTTGTTTTTAAGCGCGATCGCTACGATCTTTTTAAAATACGACTCAACCTAGCGATCGCTTCTCGTCCAAAACCGTCCCTTGAATGCAAGCATTGGTTAAAATCGCCCCATCGAGGGTCGCTTGGTGCAACTCCGCACACAACAAATTGGCATTGGTCAAATTTACACCAGAGAGATTGGCACCATACAAATTCGCTTCTTCCAAATTGCTATCGGTAAAAATAGCACCTTCTAACTCGGCCGTACTTAAATCCGCACCTTTGAAGTTGGCGCTGCTGAGATTGGCACCGCGCAAATCGGCACCACGCAAATCGACTCCTTGCAAATTGGCACTTGTTAAATTGCAACCGCTGAGGAAAGCTGCAGCCAGACTGCTTTTTTCCAAATTGGCTGCTATTAAACTCGCGCCCCGGAGGTTACTGCCGCGCAAATCAGCTCCCGTAAAATCCGCTTGCATGATAGTTGCGCCCAGGAAATTAGCACGTAAATCAGCTCCCCTTAGTTGAGCCCCAATCAAGTTGGCCCCATCTAAATGGGCGCGTTCCAGGTTGGAATTGCTCAAGTTGGCACCGACCAAATTGGCACCAGTCAGTCGGACGTGGCGTAAATCGAGCCCCGATAAATCTGCTTCTTCTAAGTCGCTACCGGACAAATCTCTAACTTTGCCAGCACGAATTGCTTCTATATCCATAAAATTACGTTCGATCGAAATTTGCCTTTGCTTGTTGGAACGTTGCACCTTCCATCAACCACATGCCCGTTTGCAAGTTGAAAGGTGTTTTTGGTAAATCTAAACCTTGCTGCATCCCTTTGACCAGCAGCGACAGGAGTTGGACCAAATTCGGATCCCAACGTTTTTCGGATTCCGCTTCGCATTCGGAAAAACTGCGTTCGGCACACTCAGCTTCTGATAGGGTATCTCCCTGAGTACTGCGTAGGTGATTGAATCGCTGTTGGAAAGCCACGACCAATCCCAAAATCCGCGATTCTAGGGGAATGTCTTCTCCCGACAGTTGACCGGGTTGACCTTCCCCATCCCAACGTTCGTTTTGGTGATTGATAATTTTAGCAATGGCTTGCAATCGCGGCATTTTTCTCAGTACTTGAGCGCCGGGAGAGACCGGGCAACTGGAGGTATCGCCGTCGTTAGCACTTAAAAAGCTTAAAGGACTCAAACGATGCAGTAAAGCCGCCAAACGCAACCGTTTGACTTGCCATGCTGGCAAATCCAGCAGTTGTCCTATCATTTCTGCTAACACGCTGGTTTCGCTGGCAGCTTGCGGGTTAACTGGGTCAAATTCGTCGATGAGTTGCGCCATCCGCAAAAAGGACTGCATCTCGTTGGCCACCAAGTTCTGTTGCAGAGCTTCTTGATGGACTTTCGATTCGCTAGATTCGGGCAACCCAAAGCTAGATTCGTGGTAGCGTAGGTAATCAACGACTCGACCGACTACCTCGCAGATAAAATCTGGTGTAGGTGCAAATCGTTTGATGTGTTGGTGGTAGGGGGCTATTTTTTTGTTGAGAAATTCTTTCAACTGTGGATGGTAGCGACCGACATGAGCGATCGCCAGTTCCATGGCTTCCAAAACGATATGCGGTTCAAAGGTCCAAAAACCGTAAAATTTCCGTTCCAGATCCGACTGCGGCATGTCTTCGGCCGTGTATTCCTCTGGCGGAAGTTCCTGGCACAAAACCATCGCGGTGTAGGTATGAGACAAAATGATTAAGTGCCATTCGTGGGATATCGGATCTTCCGTTTCGATGGGGACCAGGTTGACGTTATCGTTTTTGCTCGCTCCTTCAGCAAATCCAGCTTCTGGTTGTGCCAAAATCGTGATATTGTCGCATTTATTGGCCAATTGCTGGTAACGTTCTGCTTCTTGCAGGTAAAATTTTCCCCGCTGAAATGCAGCCAGGATTATGGGAGCTTCTTCTGAGTCTAGAATGCTGTCTTCTAGAGCGTGGCACAGGGCAATGAGGGTGTTTTTGTAATAAACACCGTACTGTAAGGGCGTATTGGGATAATTGCCATCTGCATTTTGATGGGCTTGGGCTAGTTTTTGCAGAATCGAACCTGACCGCATATTTTTTTTGAGCGTTTCTACTAGCTTTCCTTTTAAAAAGTATAAGCGATCGCAAGGGCAACCTGAAAAAAGCGAACGATTCCTTCACAGTTTCTTTACGTTTTGTTATTTGTCGTTACAGAAGCTAAATTTTTTTAGCTGGCTTCTTCGTGGCGATTGGGAGGTTTTTCCTCCGGCGTAACCGTAAAAGCCAGTACGGTTTCGTCCAATCCCTTGAGTTTCAGGGAACGGAACTTGGTAATTTCATCATCTTCCAAATAATCCGCCACTGCAGCCGATACCAAAATAGCATCGGGATCGGCAGCTTCTTGCAAACGGGCGGCAATATTTACGCTGGGACCAATCGCCGTATAATCGGAACGTTCCGTACCGCCAAACATTCCCACCACCGCCGTTCCTTGGTGGATGCCACAGCGAAATCGTACTTGGGGCAGCCCCTCAGCACGCCAGCGTTGGTTGAGTTCGGCCAGGGAACGATGCATTTGCCGGGCAGAATCGATGGCGCGGCGAATTTGTTCGTTGGGCGTTAGCTCTTCCGGGGCACCGTACAGCGCCATCACCGCATCGCCAACAAATTTATCCACAGTCCCGCCATGTTGGAAAACCGTTGAAGTCATTTCTGCCAAGTATTGGTTGAGAACTTGGGCCACCCGGCGCGATCGCAAATTGTTGGCCAGTTCCGTAAACCCAACAATATCGCTAAACAAAATCGTAATCAAACGCGGTTCCGGGCGCAAATCCAGAGAAAGTTCGCCGGTGGCAGCTTTTTCCACCATGGAAGGCGGCAAAAAACGCCGCAGCACCGATTCGGTGAGGTAACGGTTGAGTTGGGCAACCCGCCGTTCGTTTTCCTTCAAAGAAAGCAAATTGCGTACCTCAGCCAGCAACTCGCGATCGTTAAACGGCTTCGACAGGTAAGCATCGGCCCCTTTTTCCACCCCTTCAATGCGCGTATCCTCGTTGACTTTCGCCGTCAGCAGCACAATGGGAATGCCTTTGAACCGTTCCTCCTCCCGCAACATGGAAATCATATCCAAACCCGAGACCACCGGCATCATCAAATCCGCCACAATCAAATCCGGGTGGTAGTTGTGGGTTACCTGGATGCCTTCCGCACCATTACGCGCCAACAGCACTTGATAGCCTTCCCCTTTGAGAATGGAAGCTACATAGGTACGCAAATCGGCATTGTCATCCACAAATAGGATTTTTTTCTGTTCGGGATTTTCCAGTTCTTGGGCATTTTCCAAGTAGGGAACTTCAGCAGTTGGCGGCGTGGCATCGGTGGGAGTGGCAGTGTCTTGCAGTTCGGTTTCCAAATCGGCCAGTTCCACATCTGCACCAGAAATTTCCGATTCCGCCGGTACTTCAATGACATGTTCTGGCGGCAAATGGGCGCATCCGGTGGGCAACCAGATGGTAAAGGTACTGCCTTCTTGCTCTACCGAATCGACGGTAATTTGCCCGCCGTGCAGTTCCACTAGTTCTTTGGCAACGGCTAAGCCCAAACCGCTACCTTCGTAAGCTCGGTCAGTGGCGCTGTCTCCTTGGCGAAAGCGATCGAACAAATAGGGAATTTGGTCGGGGGGAATGCCAATGCCCGTATCGGCAATTTGAATCAAGCAGTAACCACCTACATGTTTGACGCTAACGGTGATATTGCCGCCAGAAGCGGTAAATTTCATGGCGTTAGAAAACAGGTTGTACAGAACCTTATCGAATTTTTCCAAGTCAATGTAGACCGACGGGCATTCTTGCAGGTTGGCGTTGAGGTGCAAGCCTTTCCGTTCGCAGTAAGGTTGGAAAGCATCGATAATTTGCTGGAGGAGATTTTCTAACTTACAGGGTCGAAAACGGGGCTGCATTTTGCCCGCATCCAACCGATGTAAGTCCAGCAATTGGTTGACCATGCGCAACAGGCGGCGGGAATTGCGCAAAGCGATCGCAGCTTGTTCGGGGGGCAATCCGGTTTCGCTATTGGCAGCTGCTTCCAACGGACCCATCATCAACGTCAGCGGCGTGCGGAATTCGTGGGAAATATTTTGGAAAAATTCTGTTTTTTGTCGGTCTAAAGCTAGCAATCGTTCTGCTTGTTGCTTGGTTTTTTGATACAAACGGGCATGTTGAACGGCGATCGCAGCTTGTGCGGCTACGGCTTCCGCTAGCTCAATTTCGGAAGAAACCCAACGGCGGCTGCGGTCGGATTGACGCAAGGAAATGCTGCCAATAATCTGACCGTCTACCAGCAACGGCACCACCAGCAATGCTTTCGCCGATACCCGAAATGGCGCGTCAAATACTTCCTCTGCTGGATAGTTATTAATATCGTTGATGGCTACCGGTTTTTGAGTCTGTAGCACCTGCTGCAGTAGGGTATTGCCGGTAATGGGAACCCGAGAAGTGGGGAGACCTTGATTTCTAGAGGATTCTCGAGAATTACCAGACACCGAATCTTCTTCCGTCTGGGGATCGGTAGCTTGGTGTTCCTCGGAGGTTTCGGTTTGTTCTCGTTCGTACAACCCCACGCACTGCACGTAGTCATCTTCGGCGGTCCATAGGGAAAGAGCGCATCCATCTACTTGCAAAGCCTGACCGAGTTGTTCGGTAATAGCAGCAAAAATTTCTCGAGGTTCCAAGCTAGAGCGAATGGTGCTGGTAATGCTATTAATCAGAGCTTCTCGCTGTGCCAGCGCTCTCACCTGTTCGTAGGCTCTTGCTTGCGACAAGGTCAGCGCCGCTTGGTCGGCAACCATGACCACCAACTGAATTTCATCGTCTTGCCAAACCCGCTTCTCGCCACATTGATGCAGCGCCAATACGGCCAATACCGACCAATCTTGAGGTCTGCCGTACTGTTGGCTGCACAAGGGAACAATTAAGCTGGAACGAATATCGTTTTCTTGGTAGGCTCTGGCACGTTCGGGACTAGCTTGGATGCGTTCGTCGCTGCTAGCATCGTTAGCAACGATGACATCTTGGGTTTCCCAAACCGTTTGCAGCAGTTGCTCGCTCTGTTCGCCAGTTTCTGGTTCCGATTGGTTGGCTGGTGCCATGGGTAGGCTATACCCGTTGTTGTTTTGGTTGCGATTTTGGGCTTGGAAGTTGCGCGAGGTGTAGATGAGCGGTTCTTCGTTGCCCTGTTCGTCGGAGACGGGTCGCAGCAAGCAGTAGCTCACCTCAAACATCTGACCCACGGTTTCGACGATGGTTTGTAGAATTTGCCGGTAGCTTAAGGCGCTGCGAATGGTGTTGGTGACGGCATTGAGAAGCGATTCTTGCCGTAAGGTTCGCCGCAGTTCTCGGGTTCGTCTTTTTAGTAGGCTGTGGGTTTCTACGGCTTGACGAACCGCTTGTTTGAGTTCTTGCGCGTTCCAGGGTTTGGTGACGTATTTAAAGACTTGTCCGCTGTTGATGGCTTCGACTAGGTCTTCTACATCGCTGTAGGCGGTGATGATAATCCGAATAACATCTGGATATTGGGTGGCGGTAATGCTGAGAAATTCCGTACCGCTCATTTGTGGCATGCGTTGGTCGGTGATGATGACGGCTATATCATCTCGCGACGCTAAAATCTCTAGCGCGGAGGCGGCACTACGAGCTTGCAAGACTTCATATTCTTGATAGAACGTGCGGTACAGTAAATCTAAATGATCGGGTTCGTCATCAACAATCAGGATTTTGGGGGATTTGGTTGCTTCTACGCTCATGCACCGCTCTCCTGCTGCTTTTCGGGAAGTACAACCCAAGGGGACTTGCCCCTAGGTACCACTTTCGTTTGATGGGAACGAAAGATAGCTGGTTGCCACAGTAGCTGTTTAAACGCGCACCCATTGGTTGAATTGGTGTTTCTATGAAACGAATGTACCCTGCGATGGTATTTAAAGCACGAGTCCGTGGTTCCCTCGCTGCGATCGCTACTGGGAATTGGGGAGGCTGGAGGTAATGAAATGGAAAAATCTTGGTCGCTCTGTTTGGTTTGATACATGCCCTTTTGGTTGGCACGGGCTGGCTACAGCACCCTGATTCTTCTTATTGTTTATTGTATTTTGAATTTCTTCTGCTGGGGCAAGAACTCGTAAAATAGGTGGAACTGTTTTTAAAGGAAATTGGCGGGGATTTTTTGCTGGTTGTTTCCAGGTATACATCCAAATCAGGCTATTGATGGAAGTGGTTTGGGCCTACCTACTTCTCTATTCGCAGCCAAAAGAGGGAATTCAGTTTTGATTTGGGGAACGGAAATTTGTTTTTTAATGCGTTTTGATTTTCCCAGACAGCAAGCGTATAGATAAGGTCTACTGCTATCATCCTAATACAGGTGACGAACGAGCTAACTGCACGATTTTCATTGGCGGAGGATACGGACACCCAGTTGGTCATTCTTGAAAAATCCCCTTGATAACCGATCGTGCAGGTGTTGGTATTTTGTCAGTTCTACAGCTTCGGTGTTTCCGTACAACGAACGGACGCGTTGCGCCATTCCCATCGGTCGTTTGGTTTTGTTCTTTGTTTTTGGTTGTTAGACACTGCGATGCAAACTTTTTCTGAAAACACCGCGATTCAGCTAGGCAATTCCCATGTTCTTGTGCGTTCTGCTTCCGTTCAAGATGCACCTATACTAGCCGATATTCTCACGGTGGGATTTTATTCCAATTCTGGGCTGTGGGGATTGATTTATCCTTTGGTACGTTTGGGAATTTACGAGGATTTGCGCCAACGTTTGCGCGGAAATACGCCCCATTATGTTTGTTTGGTGGCAACGATTCGCACTCACTACCGTCGCGCTGGGGTTGGTAAGTGGGGTCCAGAACAAATTGCGGGTACGGTGGAAATGAGCAAGCGCGTACCTTCGCCGTGGGAAGGCACGAAGTTGCCCTATTTATACATTTCAAATTTGGCGGTTAAACCGGAATTTCGCCGATGTGGGATCGCCAGTCAATTGTTACTGGCTTGCGATCGCGTGGCCTGGCGGTGGGGCTTTACCGATATTTATCTCCACGTTCTTGAAGAAAACCAAAGCGCTCGTTCTCTTTACACAAAAATTGGCTATCAAGTGGCGGGGATGGATTGTTCTCCCCGCTTTTGGTGTTTTTCACCACCGCGACGGTTGTTGTTGCGCAAGCATATTCGGATGGGGAGATAGAGATCGGGGCATGGGGGCACTGGGGCATGGGAGCATGGGGGCATGGTCGAAAACAATTGATATTACTTGTCAATCTCCCAAGCACCCACGCACCCACGCATTCACGCACCCACATACCCACGCTCGGTACGCTCCCAAAACCAAGTTTATTTCACTGCCTCAACGCCGGCGCGGTCTAAAATTTGCGGGATGAGTTCTTCTCGCTTGATGGCCATGATATGAACCCCGTGGCACAATTGCCGGGACATTTGTATTTGTTCGGCGGCAATGTTGATTCCTTCTTGTAAGGGTTCTGAAGCTTTTTCCAAACGCTCTATGGTTTCTTCACTAATATGAACGCCCGGTACAACTCTATTAATAAAACGTGCATTTTTAGCAGATTTTAAGAGAAAGATTCCCGCCAAGATTGGCTTGTCGCAGCCGGCGGCAATTTGATTCATGAATTTATCTAGACGGTCGAAATCAGAAATGAGCTGACTTTGGAAAAATTGAGCGCCGGCTTTGAATTTCCGGTCGAAGCGACGCTGCAAACCTGACCAACTCCGGGATTCGGGATCGACAGCAGCTCCCACAAACAAATCGGTAGGTCCGTCGGGCATGGTGTTTTCGTGGAAATCAACGCCGCGATTGAGTTTTTCGATTAGGTGCAGCAAACGCACCGATTCCATGTCAAATACGGCTTTGGCTTTGGGATGGTCGCCGGCTTTGACTGGGTCGCCGGTGAGAGCCAAAATATTGCGAATGCCGAGGGCATGCGCTCCTGTTAAGTCAGCTTGCAAGCCAATGCGATTGCGATCGCGGCAGGCAAACTGACAGATCGGTTCGATGCCATGTTGCAACAAAATTGCAGAAACGGCCAGAGGAGACATTCTCATCACGGCACGACTGCCATCCGTAATATTAATGGCATGAACGCGATTTTTTAGTTGTTTGGCCAGCTCTATTGTATGGCTGGGATCGCCTCCTTTCGGCGGGGAAATCTCAGCGGTAACCAGAAATTGCCCCGATTTTACGGCTTCTCGGAAGCCGGACAGAGATGTGCTAATGGTGGGATTTTGTGTAAGAGTAATAGCGATACTCCTTTAATTTACTACACAAAAGTACACCCTTGATTATCTAGGAAAAAGTAGCAAAAAGGAGAATAGTTTTAAAATCCCAATCTTAATATCTGCGGCTAAATGCTATTTCGACAATCCCCAACGCTGGCGAAAAGACCTAAATTCGGTTCGCACCAAACTGCCTCTGTCTGTTGAAATTGGGGAACCTTACCTCGCTACTGGCCAAGGTAGGAGGTGCGATGCTTAGCATGAAATTCTCCCAAAATTAGCGATATAAAAAAAAATTATCATTCATTTGCAACAAATACCGCTTTATTTTCAATTGTTTGGCAAAACTTCCGTGGCAACCCGGAAAGGGTTGCCAAAAATCCTGTTTGATACGAAACCAAATACTTATAAAGCTTGGGAAAAGCCCAAAGCCTCGCGGACCCGCTGTAAGGTTTTTTCGGCGATCGCGGATGCTTTTTCGCGCCCTTGACGCAAAACCGATTCCAAATAACTGCGATCGTCCACAATCTGCTGGTATTTCTCCTGAATGGGCTTGAGAGCTTCAATCGTCGTTTCCGCCAGCAAAGGCTTAAACTGCCCCCAACCCATATCCCGACATTCCGTAGCTACGGTTTCCTTATCTTGGCCAGACAGCAGCATGTACAAACTCAGCAAATTGTGGCATTCCGGACGTTCGGGGTCGTCAAACCACAATCCTCGCGTGGCGTCGGTTTTACAGCGTTTCACTTTCCGCTGAATGACATCTGGCGGATCGAGCAAATTAATCCGACTGCCCTCTGCCGGTTCGGATTTGGACATTTTCTTGGTGCCATCTGTCAAACTCATGACCCGCGCCCCCACTTGGCGAATATCCGGTTCGGGAAGCTTCAGTACCGAATTTTCGCCGTTGCCATAAAAATAGTTCAAACGGGCGGCAATATCGCGGGTCAGTTCCAAGTGCTGCTTTTGGTCTTCTCCCACTGGTACCTTATCGGCATCGTACAGCAAAATATCCGATGCCATCAGCACGGGATAGTCCAACAACCCGGCATTGACGTTTTCCCCTTGTTTGAGGGCTTTTTCTTTATACTGCACCATATCGTCCAACCACGCCAGTGGCGTTAGGCAGTTCAGCAACCAAGTCAGCTCGCTGTGGGCGGGGATATGGGATTGTACGAAAATAGTAGAATTTTGCAAATTAATGCCGCATGCCAGGTACAAAGCCGCAATCGTGTAGGTATCGGCGGCGAGTTGGGCCGGTTCGTGGGGCACGGTGATGGCATGCAAGTCCACCACACAAAAGAAATTTTCGTATTCGTGCTGTCGGTCTACCCAGTTGCGGATAGCGCCTAAATAGTTGCCTAAATGTAAATTTCCGGTCGGTTGAACGCCAGAAAGAACGCGCTGTTTACCCATAATTTCTGCGATAACGCCATTGGTACCCAATCCAGTCTACACGATCGCGTCGGTTGCGGGCTATTTAGCTACCGATCGCCCAAGCACCATCCCAGTTTTCGGCGGGGGGGTCCCGCAGCAGCTGCTGGCATCGGGCCAGTTGGGCGGCTGCTGCTTTGTCTTGGCTGTCCATTTCCAAGACTGTGGCAAATTCTCCCATCGCGATCGCGAACTGGCGGTTTAAGTAATATTCTCGCCCCTTGCGATAGTGACCCAATACTTTTTCCTGGTCGGGAGAGAGGGGTTCGTCAGCAAATCCCAAAAATTCGTAAATGGTCATGGCTTCCTCGTTACCAGGCAAGCGAATCAAATCCAATTCCCGGGTCTGAATGCGATCGCTGCATAACTGATACGTTGCCGTACTCAGCACCATGCCGCAACCGTATTGCTTGCTAATCTTCTCTAAAAAGTGGCTAATATTGACCCCATCCCCAATCGCCGTCAGTTTCATCCAGCTGCGACTGGCTTGGGTTTGGCGAATCAACCGTTCCGAGTGAATTCCTATTCCTACCTGCACTTCCGGTTGGTTTTGGTAGCGCTGCTGTTCGTTGAACTGAGCTACCTTTTGTAACAAATAATGTCCTGCTTTCACCGCATGCCAGGCATGGTCTTGTAAGCTTTCCGGCATGCCAAAAATCAAAATCGTGCGATTTCCCAAACACAAACACTCTACACAATCGGCAAACGTTTGTTTGTATTCAAAAGCAACTTCTGCCAGCTCCTCAAAATAATGGGCAAGCAATCCCATCACTTCCACCTCTCCCATCTTTTCCTTTAAAGCGGGGTAGCTGGAAACATCGCAAAATAAAATCGAACTTGGTTTTTGGTTGACAGTTAGCTGCAAACGGCCCGCTGTTTCTGGCGAAATCAAGCCGCGATTGGGTTCTTCTGCTGAGTGACGATTCAATTCCATGGGATCCAATATTTTATACACAACAGCTTAGAAAAACAAAAAGCTGAATTTATTTTTCTGTCAGCCGCCAAACGCCATCCCAATCGTCTGGTGGTGGTTCTTGAAGAAAGTGCTGGCAGCGTTGCAAGTGCAGTTGGGCCGCTTTGTTGCTTTTATCAATTTCCAAAACTGTACCAAATTCTGACATAGCTCGGGCAAACTGACGGTTGAGATAAAATTCCCGACCGCGTTGGTAAGCATCAACCAGCCTCATGGTCTCATCTGACAGAGTTTCCGATCGCAACCCAACCACTTCATAAATTTTTACCGGTTCGTGCCTGCCTTTGACGGTAATATAATCCAACTCCCGTACGTAAATGCGATCGGCACAGGATTGGTAGGTTTTGTCGCTGATAATAATATCGCAACCGTAGTGTTTGCTAGCGCCTTCCAAGCGAGAAGCCAAATTCACGCCATCGCCGATGGAGGTTAGTTCCATGCGTTTGCTGGAACCGATGTTGCCGCTGATTACTTCATCGGAGTGAATGCCAATACCCATGCGAATGGGTTGTTTGCCGTTCTCTTTTTGTTTTTCGTTAAACCGAACCAATCGATGCCGCATTTCCACGGCTGTTCGTACCGCCATCCATTCGTGGTCGTCGAAGGGAACCGGCGAACCAAATACAGCCATGATGGAATCGCCAATATATTTATCTAAAGTTCCCTTGTTGGCTAGCACCGCATCCACCATGGATTCAAAATACTCGTTGAGCATGTCCACCACTTCTTCGGCTTGCATGCCTTCGGTGAGGGTGGTGTAGCTGCGGATGTCGGAAAACAGCACCGATACTTCTCGACGTTCGCCACCGAGTTTGAGTTCGCCGCTGGAGAGAAGGGTTTCGGCAACGTCTTGGGTCATGTAGCGGTACAGGGTAGTCTTGAGGCGTTTTTCATCGCTGATGTCTTCCATGACCACCAAGGCACCGTAAACGTTATCCGGATCGCTGGCATCGGCGATGGAATTAATAGATAGGTTGATGCTGTGTTGGGCTTTGGAATTGTGTGCCAGTAAGGTTTGTTCGGGGTAGTATTGCTGGCGGGATTTGTCGTCTTTGGGATGTAAGGCGGCTGAAAGCCAGTTGGCAAAATCCCCTTCCTGAATTTTCAGCAGTTCGCTGATGGAACGACCGTCAATGCGATCGCTTTCTTCATATCCCAGCAACTGTTTGGCACTTTCGTTGGCGGCAATGACATCGCCGTCGTGGTCGGTGGAAATGACCCCATCGGTCAAACTCCGCAGGATATCTCGCTGCATTTGTTCCTGCTGTTTGACCGTGGCGAAGAGCTTGGCATTTTGCAAAGCTACCCCGGCTTGGATGTTAAAGGCTTTCATAAACTCCAAGTCGGATTTGTTGAAGCTGGCTTTCCAACGTTCCGGTGCTTCGGGCCAGTTTTCGGGATTGTAGGGAGGATGGTCGCCGGATTTGACTTTGTTGACCAACTGGGTTACCCCGATTAACTGGTTATCGGCGTTAAAAACGGGCATGCACAGCAGGCTACAGGTACGGAATCCGGTTTCCCGATCGGTTTTTTTCGCGGTTTCGGAACCGGGATGGTCGTACAGGTCGAAGGGGATAATCAGCGGTTCCCCGGATTCGGCAACTTGACCGGCAAAACCAGCATTGCGGGGAATTCGCAGTTCTTTCGGAGTGCCGTCATCCAGTTCGATTTTGGTCCACAGTTCGTATTTTTCTTCGTCTACCAGCCAGAGGGTACTGCGAGCTGCATTCATCAGTTTTCTGGCTTCTTCCATAACCTTTTTCAAGGTTTCTTCCAGGTCAAGGCTGCTTTTACTCAGAGATTGAATGGCAGCCATTAAGGCTTCGGCAGCTCGCTGGCGCTGGATGGCTTTGTAGAAGGAACGGGAGGATTCTAGAATTAGACGAATGGAGGGGGCAAATTCTTCAAATAGGTTTTCGTCTTCCTGGGTAAATCCTTGTACGTCGACCCTTTCCGAAAGTGGAACTTGGTTGGGATCGTCCAGTTTTTTGATTTTGTTGATTAGTTGCACCACAGCTACCAAATCCCCGTTATCGTTGAGCAGGGGTAAGGTAAGCATGGTGTAGGTGCGGTAGTGGTTTTTCTTGTCAAATTGCTTGGCGGCTTCCGATCGCGGATCGTCGTAGAAGTCGTAGGGAATGTTGACGGTTTTCTTGAAGGTAGCTACTTCCCCCGAAATTCCTTTATCGGCAGGAATTCGCAGTTCTAGGGGTTTGCCGTTTTCTCCCTTAGCGACAATCGACCACAGTTCGTCGCGATCGTCATCCAAAAGCCAAATGGTGGTGCGATCGGCACCCAACAATTCTCCGGTTTTGAGGGTGATGGAACGCAGCATTTCCTGGAGAATTTCATCAAACCCTTGATTCCCCAGGACGTTATCCAGCATGGATAGGGTTTGGTTGACGACTTTGAGTTTTTCCTCAACGTCGCTGACCACCTGTTTGAAGGTATCCTGGGTTAAGGGCGCCAAAAAGGCGGAGAAGGTTCCTTTGGTGGTGGTTAAGGCGCTACTGCTGGCTTCTTTGGGTGGGGGCACCGAATGGGAGGAAGATTCGGTGTCGTTGGTGGCTGGGGTAACGTCGATAATGTTGCTATTGGAGGTATCGATGCCACCGCTACTAGCATTGCTGTTGTTCCCCCAATCGCTATTGGAGGTAGTGTTTTGGTTGGCACTACCAACTTGGTTTTTGGTGTCCCACGTAGACCTGTCACCGGGTGCAGTTGTCATAAATCTTGTCTCTATAAAATTTTTTAGGACTTAGAGAGGGTGGCAACCGTTTTATCCCTGGTTATCCGGGAGATCCACGACCATCGGCTGGGTTGACGGTCAACGAGCGATTCGGCTGGCGTGCGAATAGGTTATCAAAACGGCTAACCAATGAAAGCAGTTTGGAGAGTTTTCCCGCAATTTTTCCATCATGGTAGCTCAATCAGATTCTCGATCGCGACAGTTGGGCAATAATTCCTTAACTGAATTTAAGGGGAATGGGAGGTGGGATGGGACTGGGATTCTTTGCGAGAAGTAGGTTTGGTGGATTTTTGAGCTGAATTTGGAGCGCTGCTGGCAAGTAAGGATTCGTTGGTTTCGCTATCGGGGTCGCTTTGGCGGAAATTGGCGGCTTGATCGAGCAGGGAATCGGCAAATGCGATCGCTTCTTGAGCGGATTGACCGCCGGCTAGTTGGGCCAGTTCTTGCTGTCTTTGTTCTCGGTTTTCTAGAGCATAAACTCGAATGACGGTTCTTTCTTCTTGTTCGTCTGTTTCCTGAGCGGTGGCCGTTTCTGCTGCGACTACTTGTTTGTCAATGTGGAAATGGTTGTCGGCCATGGCGGCGACCAATGGTTGGTGGGTAACGCACAAAACCTGGTGCTGGCGGCTGAGTTGCTGCAGTTTTTCGGCAATGGCGATCGCTACTTTTCCGGAAACTCCCACGTCGATTTCGTCGAAAACCAGGGTTTTGCGTTGGGGCAACTCGCGAACATCGCTGCCATTGCTACCGGCGTGGCGGGCAAAACAGGCTTTCAGCGCCAGCAAAAAGCGGCTCATTTCCCCACCGGAGGCAATTTCGCTTACTGGTTGCAAGGGTTCGCCAGGATTGGGACTAAATTGGAAACGAATGCGATCGCAACCGCTACTGGTCGGGGGGATGGCTTCGATGCTTACTTGAAACTGCACTTTGTCCATGGCTAGGGGTTTGAGGGCGTTGACCAACTCAGTTTCCAAATGGTTGGCAGCTTGCCGCCGTTGCTGGGTAAGCTGGCGACAGACGGTTTGCAAGTGTTCCCAAGCTCGATCTCGTTGCTGTTCCAGGGTTTCTAAAGATTCTTGAGAGTTTTCCAGTTCTTCCAGCTCGGTTTCTACTTCTTTTAAGTGAGCGATCGCTTCCGACAAACTGGGACCGTATTTGCGACAAATCGGTTTTAATTCTTGGATGCGTTCTTCAATTTCCTGCAAATGTTGGGGATCTGTTTCCAATTGTTCGGCGTAGCTACCAATTTGTCGTCCTGCTTCCATGACTTGGGTTAAAGCTTCGCTAACCATTTCCCAGATTGGTTGCACTTGGGAATCGTACTGAATCATTTCTTGCAGGGTGGATTCTGCTTTGCCCAACAAATCCATGGCAGTTGGTTCTTCTTCATTGCTGGCATAAAGCCAATTGTAAACTTGAAATCCCGACTTTTGTAAATCTACGGTATGGCTAAGGCGATTTTTTTCCTGTTGCAAGTTTTCTAATTCGTTCGGTTCTTGCAGGTCGGCAGCGGCGAGTTCTTGCTGTTGGTGATACAACCAATCCTGGCGTTGCAGTCTTTCTTGTTGGGAACGACGGTGTCGGTCGAGGGTTTGTTTGGCTTGTTGGTATTGCTGGTACGCACTAGCCACTTCCCGTACTTGCTGGCGCACAGCTTCGCCACCGTAGGTATCCAGCCATGCAAGTTGGTATTGGGGTTTGCCCAAATTCACCGTTTGCCCTTGCGCTGTAATTTCGACCAAGCGATCGCGCAGTTGGGACATCATTTGACGGTTGACCAAAATGCCATTGAGGCGGGAACGACTGCGCAGGTGGTTGCCCGTACGCGCTACCAATTCGCGGCTACAAACCAGCACATTGCCTTCAAACAATTCGATTTCGTGCTCTTGCAACCACTGTGCCACGCTGTTTTCCAATTCAAACGTAGCTTCCACCAAAGCGCGGTTGGCACCGGTACGAATAGCGCGGCTGCTAAATTTCTCCCCTAAGGCAGCTAACAAGGCATCTAGAATAATGGATTTGCCAGCACCGGTTTCCCCAGTTAAAACATTCAAACCGGGACCAAAGTCCAATTCCAGGCAATCGATCAGGGCAAAATTTTCAATTCTCAGAGAAAGTAACATAATCGCTTGGCGACGAGATGTGCGCAGGGGGCAGCGATCGCTGTCCACCTACAGTCCATTTCTATAATAGGAGGCAATGGCCGTTGAGGGCGAACATTGAGCTAAGCTAGTCTTAGCAGCTAGGTTGTCTGCATCTTAAAATTGACCAAATTTTTTTGAAACTCATGCCGAGGTGGGAACCTGCCACCATCCTAGGGGAAAACCCACGTTTCGGTTGGTTATCGTATTGTTACAATACGTTACGAAGTGGTTCCCATTTTTTATTCGGTAAGCTATGGATCGGCAAAACACCATGTCTGAAAGCAAAATAGCTCGCGGTGAGCGACGTCAAACCGCTAGCCACAACTCGCAAGCATCGCGAACGCCCATTGTTCCCGATCGCGGTACGCCAACGGTAGATTTGGAACCAGAAGTGGTACAACCGAATCGGGAACCACTTCCCAGCGAAATCGTTCAGGGAAAGGCACCGGAGGGCATGCGCTACGACCCCGATGCGATCGCAGCCTATTTTCGGCGCCGTCCTTTCCAAGTATTGGCCCGGTTGTTGCAGATCCTCGGTGCTTTTATCACCACCCTGTTTGGTTGGTTGTGGGACAAATTAACCGGAAACGTCCAAAAAAACGAAGCCAAACGGGCGGAAGAATTACGGATAACGCTGACCAATCTCGGTCCGGCTTTTATTAAAGTGGGACAAGCGCTCTCTACCCGCCCCGACTTGGTTCCACCAGTCTATTTAGACGAACTAACCCAATTACAAGACAAATTACCGCCTTTTTCCAACGAAATCGCCTTTCAATTTATCGAAGAAGAACTCGGTCAAAAACCCCACGAACTCTACGCCGAACTCACCGACCATCCCGTAGCTGCTGCTTCTTTGGGACAAGTTTACAAAGGCAAGCTGAAAACGGGAGAAAGCGTTGCGGTGAAAGTTCAGCGTCCGGGATTGGCTGCTAGAATTTCGTTGGATATGTACATCTTGCGCCAGGTAGCTATTTGGGCAACCAAACTCACCGGCGATCGCTTCAAAAGCGATTTCGTTGGCATCATGGACGAATTCGCCACGCGAATTTACGAAGAAATGGACTACAACCAAGAAGGTGCCAACGCCGAACGCTTTCGCCGCCTCTACGGTCACATCAAAGGAATTTACGTGCCCTGCATCTACTGGCAATATACCGACCGCCGCGTATTGACCATGGAATGGGTGCAAGGCACCAAACTGACCAATATTGAAGAACTGCAAGCCCAAGGTATCGAAGCTACCGAACTGGTGGAAATTGGGGTGCAATGTTCCCTGCGACAGCTGCTAGAACACGGTTTTTTCCACGCCGACCCCCACCCGGGCAATTTGCTGGCTACCCGCGACGGCAAACTGGCGTATTTGGACTTCGGCATGATGAGCGAAGTCAAGGAACACCAGCGCTACGGTTTGATTGAGGCGGTGGTCCATTTAGTCAACCGCGAATACGAGAGTCTGGCGCAAGATTATATTAAATTGGAGTTTTTAACGCCAGATACGGACCTAACACCCATCATTCCGGCCTTGGAACGGGTTTTTAACAATGCTTTGGGCGCTAGCGTTGCCGAACTAAACTTCAAAAGCATCACCGACCAGCTATCGGAGTTGATGTACGAATATCCTTTCCGGGTGCCTGCTTACTATGCTTTGATTATTCGTTCTTTGGTGACCTTGGAAGGGATTGCCATTAAAGTAGACCCCAATTTTAAAGTTCTCAGCAAAGCCTATCCCTACGTTGCCAAACGGTTGCTCACCGACCCTTCGCCGCAGTTGCGTGCTTCGCTGAAGGCGTTGCTGTTTAAGGAAGGCCAGTTCCGCTGGAACCGTTTGGAAAACTTGCTGCGCAATGCTCGGGATAGCGAGGATTACGATATTAGTAATGTGGTCAATCAGGCGCTGGAGTTTCTGTTCTCCGAACGTGGTGCTTTTGTTCGGGAATACTTGGTAGATGAGATTGTCAACCGCATGGATAAGGCTTCCCAACAGGCGCTGGCGAATACTAGAGCGGTGATGAATGAGTGGTTGGGTTCGCAATCTCCATCCCAACAGCTACCGGCAAAACAGCACCAAGCAAGCAATGGAGAAGAGATTACCGAACAAGACCGCATTGTCCGGATTTGGAGTATTTTGCAGGAAACCCCTGGATTTGACGCTACGCAGTTGGTGCAGTTGGTGCCGGGATTGCTGGCGAAACCGGAGTTTCAGCGCATGGGTCAGGAAGTAGCTGGCCATTTGGCACAAAGGGCGATCGCGCGTCTGATTCGCGAGTTTCTCCTTTCGGAAAGTGCCCATTCTAACAATGGCAATGGCAATGGCAAGGCTTCCAGGTCCGCGTCTTGGCCAGATAGCTATGTGGCGACCAAGCAACGTCACCGCAGCTAGCGATCGCTATAGAGGACAGCTGGAGAAGAAGATTTGTTTCTTACCTTCTGCCAGCTGTTATTTTTTTCTGACCCCTCGACGGCACTTGGGGTAAGCCAGTTTGGATAGAAAAGGGACTTCTCATATAATCCAAATATAATCGCTATCAGTAAAACGTTTAGCATTTTCAATCCCACTCTCCAAATTTCCCTAGAGATTCCCCGAAAATAATTGAGAATCTTGTCAACTAAAAACGAAATTGCGTCCCTTGACCCATGGGGATTGTAACTAGTAAAATCAAAACCTATAGTATTGGGTTCGTATTGTAGCTAATTTTGGCTATCCTCTTATCTCCTATATCTTCATCCCCCATATTTTCGTAAAAAAAACAGATATTTTGATGGGGACGGAAACTTTTGCCACTTTCTTCGTCGCATGTACTTTTGTAAAGACAGTTCTACCTAGTTTGACGAAACTTTGCTTTTGTGGTATGCAACGAATTTTCCGACTCTACTGTCTGTGTTTCTACTATTTTTGGGCAGCTTGGATGTTTGAGCGAAGAAACTTAAAAAGAAACTTCCCCTGGCTCAATATTTTTATTTTTCTTCATTCTCAAAGTAGCATAACATATTTTTTAACTTAATCGCGCAAAAACAGAAGATTTTGGGCATTGACTCCACCAAAATTATTTATTTTTCGCCGAAAATCGCTCGCCTGCTCCCTAGGAACTCTCATTATAGCTAGTCAACTCCTCGCCAACTTCCAAGCGAGCGCCATTGGCAAAATCCCATCCCGTTTGAGAACGCTTGCCAGCCGGCTGTACAGTTTGCAAAAGCAGCAAACCGGAACCCGTTTTGACGATAGGTCCGCGATTTTTGGCAATTTCCACCACCGTTCCCACTTTATGGCTACCTTCCTTGCTGTTTTTGGGAGAAGAAGCTTCGTACTGGCCAATCCAATTGGGGTCGATGCCTTGAAAATGTTCTTCGGGGAGTTGTTCCAAGACTTTGGGAAGCAAGGGTAACGTTGAAGTGACCTTCAACGGTTCCCCGCGAAAATAGGTAAAACAGTTAGGATAGAATCCTCGTACTTGATTGTGCAAATCCCAAGCAGAACGCCGCCAGTTCAAAACGTAATCTTGTTTTTGGATGAGACGCGCGTAGCTAGCTTCAGCGTCATTTTGCGGCGTGGGTTCCAGCTTACCAGCTTCTAGATTCAGCAGCGTTTCTACCAGCAAGTCAGCACCCATTTGGGATAAATTTTGCGCCACATCGGTGGCATTGTCCAACCAACCAATTGGCGTTTCTGCTTTCAGTAAAATGGGTCCGGTATCCATACCTTCTTCCATTAGCATGGTGGTTACGCCCGTTTTGCTTTTGCCGTCGTACAAACACCACTGTACGGGCGCAGCGCCACGGTATTCCGGAAGCAGGGAAGCGTGGACGTTGACGCATCCCAAGCGCGGCATCTCTAAAACTTGTTTGGACAAAATTTGCCCGTAAGCAACCACGACAAATATATCGGCTTGCAGGTTTTGTAGTTGTTCTAGGGTTTCCGTATCTTTTTTGAGGCGCTTTGGTTGCCAGACAGGCAGGTTATTGCTGGTGGCCATGCGTTTTACTGGGGAAGGAATCAGTTGGCTTCCCCGTCCCCGTCGTTTGTCAGGTTGGCTGACAACACCAACTAGGTCAAAGGCGCTATGTTCGATGAGTTTTTCCAGGGGAGGAACGGCAAATTGTGGCGTACCAAAAAAGACGATTTTCATAGATTAAACGGAAATGGGACGATTCTGGAATGGGATTAGGAATAGGGCAGAATTTTTACTTCGATGCGCCGTTTAACCTGGGATAATGATGTTTCTCCATTGACAGTCAGCATCTTTGAACCGTACCCTAGCACGATCCAACGATATTGAGAAGAAAGTTCCTGTTTTAGATAATCGGCGATCGCGGTTGCTTGTTGAAAGGTAACATCTAGTGCTTTGTCTTGGGGTTGGTTATCAGTATAGGCACCAACCAGAACTGTAGAACGGGGATAGTTGCGCAGTTCCGCTAGTAAATTATCCAAAATAGCGTTGGCATCATCTTTGAATTGAACACCCTGCTTTTCAAACAAAAAATCGCTGGGGAGGGAAATGGAAAGAACGTTTTTGCCAAACGGCAAGCTATCGGATTCGGCAGCAACATTACGGGGAGAATCCGGCGACAATTCATCGTCTTGGGAGGGGGCCAACTGTTGCGCTAAAACTTCCAAGCGCGTGTCTAATGGTTGTAATGGACGGGTATTTCCCAGTTGTTTTTCTAACTCGCTGGTACGACCAATGAGTTCGTTGTAATTTCGCTGGAGTTGCTGTAACTGGTTTTGCAATTGCTGTCTTTTTTCAGAAGTTAGCGTAATTTTAGGCGTTTCGATAGCAGGAGATGGAGGCATTTGAGAATTTGATTGTGGGGAAGGTTCCGATTGAAAAAATTGTTGCCGCCATTTTTCGATTGGGGGAGGTTCGCTAGGAGCTTTCGTAGCAAAACGCTGCGCCAGCGCCATTCCCACGACGATAGCAATGCCGCTTCCGCCTACCAGCAATAACAAGCGCCAGATAAATGTCAGCAAAGCGGATATAGGATTGGGGTTGGATTGGCGATAGGGAGAACCGGTGGAATTGCTAGATGAGTTCAACGGCGCTTACTCCTCAATATAGCGTTTTCATTCAAGACAGGGGGGAATGTCTGCCAAAGAAAAACGAACAGCCGTTCGCGTTTGGTTCTAGGCGACATTTGCTATTGTTGATGCTAGCTGAAAAAAATTGTTTCTGTTGTGCTGGATTTCTACCAGAATAGGAAAAAACCATTGCTACAGCTTTTTCGGCAGTCCCACTTCTTTAGGGGTAACCCAACGTCCGGAAAAATTGATGGTTTTATCTTCAAAGGTTCTAGCCTTGGCTAAAGCCGTCCGGATTTCCGCTTTCTCCAAGCGATCGCGAATGCCACCTACAATATATACAATTAATTTAGCAGCTAAATCCCGTCCGGCTACTCGAATTCTCCCTTTATTGGGATCGTATAAGACACCGTACCATAAAGAAGCAGGATTTTCTATACGGCTGAATCCCCCTTTCTCATCGTAGCGACGTAACTTCGCAAAAATTTCCTCCAAAGAAAACTGCTGCCGGTAAACCAAACTTCCCAAAGCCTTCGCCAAAGCCACCTGACCCACAGGCCGAAACAAAATATTGCCCTCGCCGCCTGGTTTCTCAAAATAAAAACGACGCAATGATGGCGTTTCCCAGCCTTGCTGCAATTTCTGGTAGCTTGGCAATTCCATGAGATGGTCGAACAGTTGCGTTACCGCTTCGATGCCTTCCTGCAATTCTTGATTGTCCGGACGTAAGGGAATCAATCCCGGTTTGGGAGAATGCCAGTGGGGAAATTTGGGTTCCAGATACACTTGCACCATATCCTTCAGTGCCTGTAGCGTAGTTAAAACCGTAGATTTAGCAGCCACTGTGGCGCTATCCCAATTGATCCGCGGATTGCGTCCCGTTTCCTGTCGCAACAAGGGATGGGTAACTGCAATTTGACGGCTAATAATGGAAAAACCATTATCTTCGTCTAGCAACGCCAACTGTCCTTTACTCAGTTTAACCGCCATTAAATTGGCATGGACGAAAATCGACCGGATGCGCTGTCTGGCTTCGTCGCGAGTCTCCCCTTTTGCCACAGCTGGCAGAAATTCAATCCCTATTTTCTCCGTAGCTAAATTTTGCAATTGGCGGCGATTGATATTGTATTCGCCAACCAAATCTTCAATCGTAATTTCGCTGCCAACTGGTTTTTTTACCTTACTGTACTGCGGTAGCCTGCCAGTTTCCAACAATTCCATCAACCCTTGGATTCCCATCAGACGATGTTGTCCGTCTAAAGCAAAAATAGAACTAGATGGGGAAATTTCTAAAACACCCACCGTTTCCTTGGCATCCAACGCCGTAAAATCCACAGCCGATTGTTTGGCGCGTTGGTGTTGATCCCACTGCGGCGCATCTGGGTCATTTACCCAATCCGGCGACACCACTACCAGCAAAGCCGGAAATTTATGATTTTCCCGAATGGCAATATATTGCGCTAGCGGCGCTTGGCGCGACCAATCGAGAGGACGTTGCAAGATTTCGTTGATGGTTTGTGCGCTGCGTTCCACATCCTGGGTTTGCGGGTCTAGCTGTTGTTGAAATAAAGGCAACTCGGAAGCAAAGCCAACGTGGCGATGAACCCACTGTAAGGTGACCGAACTAACAAAGGCTGCCGTTTCTCCCATTTCTGTCTTTTGAACCAGAAGCCGGTCATTGCTGTTGAGATAAGAGTCGAGAAGTTGGGTCAGGGTTTGTTGCTGTTGCTTGTCTAGTTTCAATTCTGTTTTCCTATTGGCTTGCCTTCGTCCTGGATAAAAGTTTAAGCTAAGAAAGCAAGTTTTTAAAAACTGATGGTTCAGTCAACCCCAGCCTGGTTGGTCGCCAGAAGATACGAAGTTTGAGGGGGGAGGCAAACATGAGTACAAACCAACAATCCCAACAGCAACCACAACAGCGTACGGTCGCTGAGTTGATTGAAGATATTGAAGCGTTAACCTCGGAAATCCAACAACTCTACTGTCAGGATGATATTCCCTGGATTGTTGGTTATTCCGGCGGTAAAGATAGTTCTACTGTTTTGCAGTTGGTTTGGAATGCCGTTGCTGCTTTACCAGAAGAAAAGAGAAGGAAAACTATTCATGT
>CAYZHY010000042.1:0-29416 GCA_964477525.1 uncultured Geitlerinema sp.
GGCGAATGGCGAAAAAGTCCCTATCCCAACGCACCCATGTTTGCGAATGTGGATGTGTCCTCGACCGGGACGAAAATGCCGCCATCAACATGTTGAGAAAAGGATTGAGTACCCCAGGGCATGGGGGAATTCACGCTTGGGGACACGACAACCGCTGTCAGTTGGGCGAGAGCTTGCCTGATAAGTTGTGTGGCTGAACCAAGAATCCCACGAATAGAATTCGTGGGAGTGTCAAAAAATACCAACCATCCACCAGCGGTTTTTGCCTTTTTGGATGTTCTCAAGCAAGCCAGCGATTTCGACGTACAGATTGCTGTTTAAATTTGGGGGCAGTGCAAGGGGTCGATGGATTGCTAAATTAGAAACTTCAGCGATCGCTAATACCATTTCTAAAAAACAACAATCGTTTTGAATTTTTCCAATTACCTCGGTAGGGCGCAACGTGCGAACGCCCCCACAAAAACGCCCCATCGTTTCTTGCAGAATTTTAAAGAAATAGTATAACATTTAAATTTTTCCAATTCCCCTTGCTATCAAACGCCAAAATGTAGATTTGGAATCCCCACCAATATACATACAATCTATGCTTGATGGGGATTACGTGTTGATGGGCAAGCTATACCATTGCCATCCCATCTATGGGAAGCGGCTTCTACAAGTTTTTGTAGCTGTAACTGGGTAACTTCCCCATTCATTCGAGTTCGGAGTTAATGCGAGAGCGACGGGAATCTACACCGAGATATTCTTCCAATCGATAGAGCGCCGCATTGAGAGATTCTTCCTTTGTTCCCAAGCTGTTGCCAGCATCGTTAAAAATTTCGTAGCGTCGGTCGTTTACCCCCAAATACTTCATGCTACCTACAAATTCCCACTTGGCGGGTTCGACTTCGCGGTAAACCCACATGATGGGCTCGTTCTTAAATTCATCGCTATACTTGATTTTGTAGTTATTGTTACTTGTGTGGCTAAATCCGTAGGCCATTTGGCTACCTCTTTTTTCTCGTTATCTCCTACTATACCGAATCTACTAGCTATATAGAACATCGTTCGTATAAGATATGCTACCAATAGCGATCGCGCACACCAATGATTTTTAGCTTGTATGCAGAAATTGTTATAAATGCCTTTCCCAACCTTTTTACCTGCGTAATAATATTATTGGTTCCAGAAAAATAGCCATCAAATGCATTTTCCGAACGCTTTAATCCGGTATTTGCATTATTTGAGTGATATACAATGGCGTTTGCAGTTCAAAAGACTGGCTACCAAACTACTAGTATTTGCAACAATTTTGTTAATAGCAGGAGCAACTAAAAGCGGCTCTTCCGAACTTAGTTGGTCAAAAATCGCGCTCACTTCTCGTTGGAAGGTACTTTCAGCTTAAATTATTAAGAACTGGTAGCAAATTGCTAAATCCATCGCCATAGCTAAATCGTAGTTTGATTCCTACACCGCAAGTTCGGAAGAGCCAGGAAACTTGGTTCACCTAGACTGAAACTATTCAGAATCCTCGGATCGACCACCACTTTGTTTCGCTTTATATCCCAACCCAGTCAAAATTTCCACTAACTTCTGTGGATGCTCTCCCTGAATTTCAATCGTTTTCTCTTTCACCGTACCTCCAGTGCCGCATTGGTTTTTAAGCTGCTTCGCCAGCGCCTTCAGCCGTTCCGCCGACATCTGAAAACCGCTGATTATCGTTACCGATTTTCCCTTGCGGCCCTTACGAGAAACTTGCACTCGTACATCTTGTTGGGATGGCGGTAAATCCGGTTCCGCACGCTGCAACGCTTCCGGATTGGTTCCAAATTCCTGGTGAACGTATGAATTGTTTGATTTGGATTTTTTCTTTTTAGATGCAGCCATTTTCTTAGTTATAGGATGCGATAAAATCGGAATTTTGCCGAGCTGCTTAACTCAGAGGGATTTTCTTGCAAAATTCCTTGGTCCCATCCTACAACAATCCGTACCGATATGCTGCCATTTTGCCAAAATATTGGAAACTGAAGGAACTTGTTGGCAGGTATGGAGGTCTAGCAGCTAGAAACGCCTTTTATGTTTGCCAATAGCTACAAAAGGTTCGCAGATAGGTTACTTTATGAGCAACAATCCGAAATTTTCCAAATTTCACCATCGGTTGCCGGTGTGGAAACAAGCATCAACCGCTCTCGCAGCAGCATCTCTGCTAGTTACCGGATACAGTTGGCAACCCGCAGCCACAGCCAATCCCGTACCAATGGCACAAGTAGAAAGCCGTGCTGGTTTGCCATCTGGCGTTGTGGAGGCAATATTTCAAGATATTGTCCGCAGAACCAACGTTTCCCGATCCAATCTTAGTATTGTCGCTGCCGAAAGACGCGATTGGCCGAATGGTTGCTTGGGATTGGCAGAAGAAGACATGGTTTGTACCCAACAAGTGGTTCCTGGATGGCAGGTCATTGTCAAACAAGGCAAACAGCGTTGGGTGTATCGCACAAACGAATCGGGGTCGGTGGTCAAATTAGATACCGGCGCCACGCGAGTTGTGGATCGATCGCAAACCAAAATTAACGAACGGGGATGGCATGCTGCGGTCAACGTTGTGCGTTTGGTCGGCGAAAACAACCAAACCCAAAAACTTGCGATCGCGACTGACATTATCGACAAACCCACCACCAGCTACGCCAATGCCGTTTACCAGCTATTTGTTCGCCAAGGAGGTCGCTGGCAGCTAGCCTACAACAGTACCGGCGCTCGTCTCATTGAAAACGAATCCGGACAAGAGTTTTTACCAATTGAAGAAATTCCCCTTAGTAAAATTCGAGAGGTCGTCGGCGAAGATGCAAATTTAGACAATGTAGAAATGAAAGCTGCGCTCCAATTGCGCTACGATCTCTCCGACGAAAAAGACCTTCGGGTTGTGCAAGAGAGAATAACCTCCTACAGTGATATCTCTAGCATGCGCAAAGAACGCCTGGTAAGCTTGCGTAGCATCGAATCCAGTCAAACACAAGCTGGTACCTTTACCCTAGCTGTTCGCCAAAAACGAGTTACCTTACCTGGGGTCATTGCTCGTCTTTCCGTACGCCAGAAAACCCCCCAAGGCTACACGCGAGAAAGATTCTTGGGAGATTTTCGCTATAAAATTGGCGAAGCTGCCCAATTTGTGCGTGGTTTGCAAGAAGACGATCGCTTAGTGGTCCGTTTGTTTAACCTAGATAAGGAACTAATTGGTTATACCGAAACCGAGCTAATGGGCAAACATGCCCTCATTAATCTCATATTATCCGATACCCCTGGGGATGGTGTCGTTCGTACAGTTGTGGCTCAAGATACTGATGAAAACCAGGAAATCGATTTCGACGGTCCCATTTATAGCTACTTTAGTCGAGTAAACAACGTATCTGCTAGCAGCTATCGCCAGGCACAAGTCAAGTTTTTGCAAGATGCTTCCAATATCAATCGCAGCGATTTTGCTCTCAATCGCCTGCCTTCCCCAAACCGACAATCAGAGTATCCGAATTCCTTAAAACGCGGTTCCTTTGCTATTGCCAGCCGCCGTCTCAGCGTATTTTCCTCACAATTGGCATCTGCGATCGTATCGCCTCCTGGTGAAGTAACTTATACGCTTAACCTCAACACCGCTAGCAATAGTACCGCCATTTACGATCTCAGTGGTTTGCTGGCAGATTACGAAAAGGTGGGTGTTAGCCAAGGAGAAATTGACGACATTTGCGATATTGGTTGCGAAGACGACGACGATGATGACGACGATGATGATGACGACGATGATGACGATGACGACGATTAAATACTGCCTGTAGGGACAATCTCCCGTAGGAAATCCCTATCTATAACCCGCGTTTCCCCTGGAAATCCTGTTAAGCTGGCAAACAATTTCCCTTTAGGAGGAGCTAAGTAGCACCTTATAATAGAACTTGTTTGCCAAGTTTTATTTAACCAATCGTGACTACAACTTCCGAAAACGCCAAAACATCCAATAACCAATATCCCGATCCTTTCGGGCGATTTGGTCAATTCGGCGGCAAATACGTTCCCGAAACGTTAATGCCTGCCTTAACCGAATTGGAAAATGCCTATCGCCAATATACCCAAGAACCAGCCTTCCAAAGCGAACTACAGCAACTGCTGCGCGATTATGTGGGCAGACCGACTCCCCTGTATTTTGCCCACCGCCTCAGCGAACGATATGCCCGCGCTGATGGTAGCGGACCACAAATTTATCTCAAACGGGAAGATCTCAACCACACAGGGGCGCACAAAATCAACAATGCCCTCGCCCAGGCCTTGCTTGCCAAACGCATGGGCAAAAGTCGCATTATCGCCGAAACGGGGGCTGGTCAGCACGGTGTCGCTACGGCTACGGTGTGCGCGCGTTTTGGCTTGCAGTGCGTGGTTTACATGGGCGTACAAGACATGGAACGCCAAGCCCTCAATGTCTTCCGCATGGAGTTGATGGGGGCAGAAGTTCGCCCGGTGAAAACTGGTAACGGTACGCTGAAAGATGCCACTTCCGAAGCCATTCGCGATTGGGTGACCAACGTTGCCGATACCCACTACATCATCGGTTCCGTAGCCGGTCCGCATCCCTATCCGGCGCTGGTACGGGATTTTCAAGCGGTAATTGGCAAGGAAACGCGCCACCAATGCCAGCAAGTATGGGGATCGCTGCCGGATATTTTATTGGCTTGCGTTGGCGGTGGTTCCAATGCCATGGGATTGTTTTACGGATTCCTCGGGCATTCCCAGGTACGTTTGATTGGTATCGAAGCTGCTGGTGAAGGTCTGGAAGGGGAAAAACATGCCGCTACTTTAACCAAGGGGAAACGGGGTATTCTCCACGGTGCCATGAGTTATTTGTTGCAAGATGATGCCGGTCAAATCCAACAAGCTCACTCGATTAGTGCTGGTTTGGATTATCCGGGTGTGGGACCGGAACACAGTTATTTGAAAGATAGCGGTCGTGCGGAGTATTATAGCGTTACCGATCGCGAAGCATTGGAAGCATTCGAACGTTTATCCAGTTTAGAAGGGATTATTCCGGCATTGGAAACGGCCCACGCGATCGCCTATTTGGAAACCTTATGCCCGCAGCTTTCTGGCAATCCCCGGATTGTGATTAACTGTTCCGGTCGCGGGGATAAAGACGTACAAACCGCTGCCAAACACCTGCAAGGCAAAAACCTTTAATTGCTAAGATAAAAGATTTAGCACTTGTCCAATCAATCTATAGGAACCATGCTAAATTTTCAAGTTTGCGATCGCGATTTAGACGAGGCTACCCTCAAACGCTACCTGGAATCGGAAGAGATTGCGGTGGATACGGAAACCATGGGGTTGAATCCCCACCGCGATCGCCTTTGTTTGGTCCAACTATGTAATGCTGAGGGTGAAGTAACAGCCATCCGCATTCAGAAAGGTCAAACCCAAGCGCCCCATTTACAACACCTACTGACCTCGGCATCTGCGTTAAAAATTTTCCATTTTGCCCGTTTTGACCTAGCTACCCTGCGCCACCATCTCAATATTTACGTTTCTCCCGTATTTTGTACCAAAATTGCCAGCAAACTGGCACGTACCTATACCACACAGCATGGGTTAAAAGCTTTGGTACAGGAGTTAGAAAACGTTGAGTTGGACAAAAGCGCCCAAAGTTCCGACTGGGGGAATCCCAAAAACCTCTCGGAAGAGCAATTGCAATATGCCGCCAACGACGTGCGCTATCTAATTCCCCTGCGGCACAAACTAACCTCCATGCTAGCACGTGAGGAACGCTACTCCATTGCCCAAGAGTGTTTTCAGTGCTTGCCTACCTTGGTAACGTTGGATTTATTACAATACAAAGATGTTTTTGAACACTAACATTGCTCTCCCAACTCAATTTTGCTCCTGGCAGTGTTGCCCTAAGCATCAATCTACCAGGAGCCTTGCAGTAGTTGCTCCTTTACGCCTGAATCGAAATCGGTGTGATACTATCTGGGTGGTTTGAGGTGGTGGCTTACTACCTCCTGTGTGGTGGTTGAGGAGAAGCATTTAAGAATGCCAAATCGAACAATTAAGTCTGCAAGCTCCGGAAGTTACGAGTCCAGACACCGACCCATCCGAATGGGAATCATCGGAGTTGGCAATATGGGGCAGCATCACACCAGAGTTCTCAGCCTTCTGAAAGAAGTGGAACTGGTGGGCATTTCAGATATCAATGTAGAACGTGGTTTGGATACCGCCAGCAAATACGGTGTCCGCTTTTTTGAAAACTACCAGGATCTGTTGCCCCACCTAGAAGCTGTGTGTGTGGCTGTGCCCACGCGCGCTCACTACAATGTAGGCATGACTTGCCTGCAAGCTGGCGTTCACGTTCTCATTGAAAAACCCATTGCTGCAAGCATTGCTGAAGCCGAATCTTTGGTCAATGCTGCCGCCGATGCCAACTGCATTCTCCAAGTGGGTCACATCGAACGTTTCAATCCGGCTTTTTCGGAGCTTAGCAAGGTTTTGAAAACCGAAGAGTTGCTGGCGTTGGAAGCCCATCGCCTCAGCCCTTATTCATCAAGAGCCAACGATGTGTCGGTGGTTTTGGATTTGATGATCCACGACATCGATTTGCTGCTGGAGTTGAATGACAATTCCGATGTGGTGAAGTTGACTGCCAGTGGCAATCAAGTTGCCAATTCCGGACATTTAGATTACGTAACCGCTACGTTGGTTTTTGCCAATGGCGCGATCGCTACGCTCACCGCAAGCAAGGTAACGCACCGCAAACTCCGTCGCATCGTTGCCCACTGCCAAAATTCGCTCACAGAAGCTGATTTTCTCAACAACGAAATTCTGATTCATAGGCAAACGCAAGCTGACTATACCACAGATTACGGGCAAATTTTGTACCGTCAAGATGGTTTAATTGAAAAGGTATATACCAGCCGCATCGAACCCTTACACGCAGAGTTAGAACACTTTGTTAGTTGTGTTTTTGGTGGCAACCAGCCTTCTGTAGGGGGAGAACCGGCTTTGAAGGCTTTGCGATTGGCTAGTTCCATCGAACAAATGGCTTTAGATGGACAAGCATGGCATACGCCAGTAGGAGCAAATACCCTGCGACAAAGCTCCGGATCCGCCGTCAGTTCCTCCAAATTCCCCAATAAATAATTGTTTACGTTTTTCCTTCGTCAGCCAAATGCCGCAGTTCGGTTTCCTGGAGCCTGGTAATTCCCAAAGATTTTGCTTTGTTTAGTTTGTTACCTGGGTTTTCTCCAACAACCAAATAATCGGTTTTTTGGCTGACGGAACTCGTTACCTTACCACCATTATCTTCAATAAAACGTTGGGCATCTTTACGACTCATGGTGGGTAAGGTCCCGGTGAGGACAAAGGTTTTGCCTTGGAAAGGCTGCTGTTCGGTACTAGAAAAAGCTTTCTCGGTAGAAGCGGGTTGGCTAGATAGGGAAACACCGGCAGCTTGCAGTTGTTTGATTAAAGATTGGTTGGCAGGGGTGCGAAACCATTGATAGATCGATAGTGCAATTTCGCTGCCAATGCCATGGAGAGATTCAATCTCAGCAACGCTGGCTGCCGCTAGGCTTTCGCAAGACCGGAAGCGTTGGGCTAGAACTTGGGCGTTGACACTACCCACATGACGAATCCCCAATCCATACAAAACCCGATACCAGGGCTTTTGCTTGGATTCGGCGATCGCATCAATTATTTTTTTGGCTGACTTTTCCCCCATGCGTTCCAAGGAAGCCACTTCCTCAACGGTAAGAAAATACAAATCGGCTACAGAAGCCACCAATTCTCGTTCCACCAACTGTTCTACCAGTTTTTCTCCCATTCCCTGGATATCCAAAGCCTCTCGAGTTGCCCAATGTCGCAAAGACCCCTTTAAAATCGCCGGGCAAGAAGCATTGATGCAGCGCGTAATCGCTTCTTGCGCCGGTCGTACCACTTCCGACCCGCAAACCGGACAAGTACTGGGCAGTTGGTACGGTTGGGCATTTTCCGGGCGCAACTCGGGCAATACCCGAATCACTTCCGGAATAATCTCACCAGCCTTGCGTACCACCACCGTATCGCCTACATGCAAATCCAATTCCCGCAAGCGGTCTTCGTTGTGCAAAGAAGCGCGGGCAACCGTCGTACCTGCCAAATGCACTGGTTTTAATTGAGCTACTGGCGTAAGTGCTCCTGTACGACCTACTTGAACTGTCACCCCCAGCACCTCAGTGGGCACTTCTTCCGCCGGATATTTCAGCGCCACCGCCCAACGGGGAAATTTTTGTGTAAATCCCAACTGTTCCTGCAAAGCAATATCGTTGAGCTTCACCACCACGCCATCGGTCATGTAAGGCAAATCGTGGCGTTGGTTTTCCCACCGATGGTAAAAATCCTCAACTTCCGAGACGGAGGTACAAATTTGCATGTGGGGATTGACTTTAAACCCAAAATGCCGCAACCATGCCAAAGATTCCCACTGCGTCTTCAGTTGGATGTACTCTTGGGGCAAATACAGGGTATAGGCAAAAAAATCCAACCGACGGGATGCTACCACTTTGGGGTCCAACTGCCGGAGCGTTCCTGCCGCGGCATTGCGTGGATTGGCAAAAGGAGCTTCCCCTTTTTGTTGCCGTTCGTTGTTTATATGCTGGAAATTATCGAGCGGGATCAAGGCTTCCCCACGAATTTCTGCCCAAGCAGGGGGAGACTCAGTATGCAGGCGTAAAGGAATGGTACGGATGGTTTTAATATTTTGGGTAATTTCTTCCCCTTGGGTACCGTCGCCACGAGTTGCCCCCCGCACCAAAACCCCGTTTTCGTAGCTCAAAGCCAGGGCGCTGCCGTCGATTTTTAATTCACAAACGTATTTGGGGGGCACGTCGGTGCCAACTTGTCGTTGCCAGCGACCTTGCCAATCGGCAAATTCTTGGATGGTAAAGGCATTTTCCAGACTGTACAGGGAAATGGCATGTTGTACGGTTGGAAATTCGGTGGCTGGTTTTTCTCCCACCCGTTGCGTAGGGCTATCGGGCGCGATTAGCTGCGGGTATTGCGCCTCCAAGCTTTCTAACTCTCGGTACAGCCGGTCGTATACCTCGTCTTCCATGATGGGATTATCTAGCACGTAATAGGCGTAGCTAGCTTCTCGTAGTTGCTGGCGTAGTTGCGTTGCTCGTGCTGCCACATCCTGGGGAGGCGATTCGGGAGGCATCATTGCTCAATCTAGATTTGTAGCGAAGGTGAAAATAGATTTTTACAATATTGACCGATACCAAGAAAAACAAGGCAAAATTGGCGTATTTTTATACTATCGAACAAATAGTACACACATACGCCAATTGCCTCTATCAATAGGATTTGGGGTCCAACTAGGTTTACATACCGGGTAGATTTAAGCCTTCGGTAATTTCTTCCATGCGTTCGCGCATAGTGGTTGTGGATTTGGTATAAGCATCTTGCAGTGCTTCGGTGACCAAATTCGAGAGGGAATCGGCACCTTCCCCCATGACATCTTGAGAAATTTCTACCCGCCGAGGTTCTTGGTTGCCGCTCATGACAACTTTCACCATGCCACCAGCAGCTTCGCCGGTGACTTCCATTTCGTCGAGTTCTTCTTGCAAATTTTTGGCTTTGTCTTGAACCTGTTGGGCTTTCTTGATTGCTTCGGTGAGCTCTTTCATTTTGCCCAAACCGAAGCCAAATCCCTTTCCTTGTCCTTGTTGTGTCATAATTTAACTCGCAAACGGTTGAAAAATGGTCTGTTGTCTAGATTACCTTTTATCAATCCTGGTCTTCAAAGAAGGATGTCTCCAGAAAGACCACGAAACTTGTAAAAAGGTAGAACTCGTTTCTAGTTGCCCAGGATATCTTACACAAGGCCACCTAGTAAGACCGGCTGCTTTTTTGGCAGCGATCGCTAGGTATTGTTTTTCTAGCCTGGGGACAAAAAAACTACTTTCAACTATAGCATTACAAAAGCTAGCTTCTAAAAATGTAGCCGGCGTTCGACCGCTGTGTTGGAAAATGCAATTGCGATCGCAGGAAAATTTGGATTTTCGTCCAATAATCCCGTAGGGTTTGTACTATTCAATTAGCGCGATCGCAGCAGGAATATGGCACCTTGAAGCCGTTTGTGGCATCAAGAAAAACTGGATATCGATCGTCGTTGGACAAATGGAGAACAACGTGAAATTTTTACGATTGTCGCAGTCGTTACCAAGTCTCTAGGAATCGATTGTGGGATGGATGTTTTTTTTTAAGAAATTAAACGATTTGAAATTCCCCTAAAATTTGGACTTCTGGTTGCAATTCAATTGACCAACGATCGGCAACTTGTTCTTGAACATGGCGAATCAACCGCAGAATATCGCTGGCACTAGCTTGCCCACAATTGAGAATAAAATTAGCATGTCTTTGCGCTACTTGTGCTTCGCCAATTTGATAGCCTTTTAAACCAGTTTGCTCGATCAACCAGCCCGCTGCATAAGGAGAGCGATTGCGAAAGACACTTCCGCAGCTAGGGCGATTGTAAGGTTGGCTGCAGCGACGCTGGCGCAATTGATCGGCGGTATCGGCCACCACCTGTTGGGGATCGAAACCAGGTTGTAGCTGCAAAGTAGCTTGAGTAACCACGCGATCGCTGCCCTGTAAAATCGAACGGCGGTATTGATACTCTAGATCCTTTCCATCGTATATGCGGGCGACACCATTGGTTTCCAAAACTTCAGCTTTGACTAAAATATCGGCCATGCAGCTACTATGGGCACCAGCATTCATCACCGTAGCCCCACCAACGGTTCCGGGAATCCCCACCATCCATTCCAAACCGCGCCAGCCCTTTTTCGCAGCTTGCCAAGCCAAGCGGACCAGCGACTTCCCAGCAGCTACCGTGACCTGTCCGGTCTCTGGGTCAAAATCCGCACCGTTTAAATGGCGAGTACAAATCACCAAACCAGGCAAACCGCTATCGCTAACCAATAAATTAGAACCAGCCCCTAACAGGGTAATTGGTAAGTCCTGCGATCGCGCCCAATAAATCGCAGCTTGTAACCCTTCTACATCCGCAGGCGAAGCATACCATTCAGCAACACCACCAACGCGAAAAGAAGTGCGTTCGCGCAGAGAAACTTGAGATTGGATCGATCCTTGCTTTTTAGGTAACCAAATCAATGGGCAAGCAAAAGCATCTGCAGCGCTACCACTTGTGGGGGTAGAGTTTGATTGACGATCCAGAGAACGATCGGAGCTAACCATAACGTATGACAATGTTCGATGAGACAATTGAGGTAAATACACCCTATTCCTGGCAAACCTTTGAGTTTCTAAATTAGCACCTGCTGGCTTTTTTCTGGATGAAACGGGTTTGCTGTTCGCTGCGGGTAGATACAACTGCCAAGAAAGGCTACCTTCCTAGCAGTTTGACTTAGGTACCACCACCGGCCCAGCCACATGGTTATATGGGTGGCTGCCCAGGGAAACATTTTTGCGCTTCAGTGCTTTGGCGCTGCTTGTGGTTGGTCCCAAAAGCGGTAAAAATCCATAATTTCCGGGATGACTTGATTTAAGTTGCCCGCTCCTAAAAATAAAACCACATCCCCAGCTTGCAATGTATTTTTTAAACGCTGGACTACATCATTCAGCGATGGCTGGTATTCTACGGCATTTTGATATTGCGCGATCGCTTCGGCTACTTGATGGCCGTTAAGATTTTCCAAATTGGCTTCCCCGGCTCCATAAATATCGCTAACCATAGTAATATCGGCCTCGGTGAAAGCACGGGCAAATTCCCCTAAAAATCGCTGTGTCCGGCTGTAGCGATGGGGTTGAAAAACTGCAATTAGGCGGCGTTGGCTACGATCGGAAATTTCTGGGGAGCTGTCGTCGTTCCATTCTTGCATTTGCAATCGAGCAGCCGCTAACGTAGCTTGAATTTCCTTGGGATGGTGGGCGTAATCGTCTACAAATAAAATGCCACGATACTGACCCCGAATTTCAAAACGACGGCTGGCTCCTGCAAAGGTTTTCACAGCTGCCGCAATAACAGAAAACGCAATGCCCAATTGACGGGCAGCAGCTACCACCGCTAGGGCATTGCTTAAATTATGTTCTCCTAACAATGGCAGCTGCAATTCTCCCAACACGCGATCGCTTTCTAGGACCGTAGCCACCGTTCCACCCGCACCGTAGCGTACGTTTTTTACCGTATAATCAGCACGGGCATTCGGTTTGATGCTATAGCTAACCGAGGGATGTAAAGTTTGTTGTACGGTTTCGCAATCAATGCAACCCACCACTGTTTCGCATCCGTGGGCAAACGTTTGAAAAGTATCAATAACTTGTTCCAGACTTTGATAGCAGTCGGGATGGTCGAGTTCTATATTGGTAACAATACCAATTTTGGCTTTTAACTTGACCAAAGAACCGTCGGATTCATCAGCTTCCGCTACAAAATACGGGCTGTTTCCTACTCTGGCATTTCCCTCCCAAGTGGGTACTTCCCCACCAATCGCCACCGTGGGATCGAATCCCGCTTCTACCAACACATGACCGGCTAAACTACTGGTGGTGGTTTTGCCGTGGGTCCCAGCTACGGCAATGCTTCCTGCGTACTGCTGCATGAGAGAAGCCAAAACATCCGAACGATGGAAAATCGGACACCCCAAACTTAGAGCTGCTTGGTATTCTACGTTAGCGGGATCGATGGCAGAGGAACAAATGACTTGCGGAGTGCTTTTGCTAGCAGACCCCTCATTAACAGATGTAGCGGTGGCGTTTGCATCTGTTCGGTGGCTACCTCCTTTTTGCCCCGAAGCATAACCGTTGTTTTGCCAAGCTGAATCTACCATCTCGTCTGATGTAGGTTGGCAAAATAAATGGGAAGGCTCTGTTGGTTGGGTAGGAACGACTTTTGTAGCTTCCCGAGCGCTATCTTTTTGAAACCAACGCAAGTTTTCGGCTTCTTGTTGCGAAAAAATCCGAACTCCGGTTTGTTGCAAGCGCTTGGTAATATGGGTAGAACGAAGATCGGAACCGTATACAGGCAAACGACGTTTCGCTAAAATGTAGGCTAGGGCGGACATGCCAATTCCCCCTATACCGATGAAATGAAACGGTCTGCCACGAAAATCAACAGAATTCGGCATTTTAATCTTGGCTCCTCACAAACCACACCACTGGTGAATAACACGTGATATCATACCAACAAACTTCTATCTGGTAAAATCCCTGCCAGGTGTGGATCCCCTGAGTGGGAAAACTGGTTTTTTTAGTAAAAAAAACTTGGGGAAGTGCCTCTGTGCCTGTTTGCTGTGGAATGGGAAAAGCTTGGTCGTTGATTTGGTAGGAATTGGTAGAAAACACTGTCAAGCTGTCATAAAAAAAGCAAGGCAGGCAACGGCAGAAATCGATAAAGCTTCTACATAAAATACTTAGAACAATTTTGGCTGTATATGCACTTTTTTCGTCGCCAAACCCCATTTTTTCCGGAAAATTTCTACTAAAAATTTCCCCCAAAGGGGATCTCAAGATTCTAAAGGGAGGGTATGAAGCGAAACATTGGCCTTTTAGGTGGAACCTTCGATCCGGTTCATTGGGGTCATCTACACCTAGCTGCCACAGCTAAAGCACAAGCTAACTTGGACGAACTTCTTTGGATTCCTGCCTATTTTCCTCCTCACAAGGGCGATCGCCAACTCGCTGCATTTCACCATCGCGTGGCTATGCTAGAACTTGCGATCGCAGAAGATAGTACCTCCACTATATCTACCATTGAGGCCAAACGTTCTTTCCCTTCTTACAGTGCCGACACTTGGCATCAATTGCAACAACAATACCCCGCCGCACAGTGGTATTGGATCGTAGGTACCGATACGTTACGCACCCTAAGCCATTGGTATCGCCGCGAAGAACTCGTTCGTAATTGTCACTGGCTGCTAGCTCCCCGCCCCCCTACCGAATTGAACTACGCTAGCATGCAAGAAATCAAACAGCAAGCCAGACAAATTGCCTGCCAAACCCGCGATCGCTTGGCACAGGAATCCTTATCCCTTCACTGGCAGCTTCTAGATATGCCCCCTATCCCAATTTCCTCCACCCAAGTACGGAACGCCGCGCGATCGGGTCAATCGTTACAATCGGTGGTTCCCGAAGCTGTCGCCAACTACATCACCAGCCATCAACTTTACAAAAATGGTTAATTAGGAAACAACTAGAGAAACCAACCGCGATCGCTGGTACTATTTCAAACCAAACGTAAAAAGGGAAAATCAATACAAGCTCAACAGCAATTGTTACCTTCTAGAAAAGATTCACAATTTCAATAACAACGATCTAGTTTGACCGTCAAGAAAGCGAACGATTCCCCAGTATCGCTTGAACGAAATTTTGTCAAGCAATTTTCCGCGAGTTTCGATCAACCTAAAAAAAGTTTAAATCGTACGGGCTTTACGATATGATTGGGGGCATTATGAGGCACTTAATTGGGAAACCAGTTCTACAGAAAAGGATAATTTTTGCTGTCCCCCATAATTGGTGAACCAGAAATGATTTTCCTTTTCTCTATGCCTGCGAGTACTGTTTGAACGCCCGCAGTGATAGTCTTACTCAATGGAGGCGTACCAACTGCTTGGTTCCCAATTGGGTGCCTGCGTAGTTGGTTGCCAAAAGCTGGTTTGACCACTAGAAACCCCTCTTGTGGTTTCTGGTTGGAAACGGCAACCATCCATCGATATAGCAAAACATTTTGTCTTCCCCGCAAGCTACCGAATGCCAACCTGAGGAGGTCTAACGTGATTAGAGTTGCGATTAACGGTTTTGGCCGCATTGGACGTAATTTTCTCCGTTGCTGGTTAAAACGTGAAAATAGCCAACTTGATATCGTTGGTATCAACGATACATCCGATACAAAAACCAACGCCCACTTGCTTAAATACGATTCTACCCTGGGTACTTTAGACGATGATGTCAGCTGCGATGAAAATTCCTTAATTGTGAACGGTCGCACCATTAAATGCGTCTCCGATCGCAATCCCCTCAATTTGCCATGGGGAGAATGGGATATCGATCTCGTTGTCGAATCTACAGGCATTTTCGTTAAATACGATAGTGCTTCCCAACATATCGATGCGGGAGCCAAAAAGGTTTTGATTACTGCCCCTGGCAAAGGAGGCAATATTCAAACCTATGTCATGGGAGTTAACGACAAAAACTATACGCACGAGAACACCCCCGTGGTTAGCAATGCTAGCTGTACCACCAACTGTTTGGCTCCTGTGGTGAAGGTTTTGCACGAGAAATTTGGTCTGGTGAAAGGAACCATGACCACCACCCACAGCTATACCGGCGACCAACGCCTGCTCGATGCCAGCCACCGAGATGTGCGCCGCGCTCGTGCCGCTGCTCTCAACATCGTGCCCACCACGACGGGCGCCGCTCAAGCGGTAGCTTTGGTGATTCCGGAACTGGAAGGAAAATTAAACGGCGTTGCCTTCCGGGTGCCTACTCCGAACGTTTCTGTGGTGGATTTTGTTGCTCAGGTAGAAAGAAAAACCTTCGTCGAAGAAGTAAACGAAGCACTTCAAGAATCTGCTGAAGGAGAACTCAAGGGCATTATGGAATACAGCGACCTGCCCTTGGTATCTAGCGACTATCGCGGTCACGATGCTTCTTCGATTGTCGATGCTAGCTTGACCATGGTTATGGATGGCGACATGGTTAAAGTGGTTGCCTGGTACGACAACGAATGGGGGTATAGCCAACGGGTTCTCGACCTAGCAGAACTCGTAGCTCAAAAATGGGCTGGCTAAAACAAAACTTGTAACCTAACCATGAAGTGGCAAGCGATCGCGGTAATAGAAAGCCTTTTTCTAGGCTAGCTTGTCACTTCTTTATTAGTTAGTTGTGGCTAAAAGTGCTGAAAGCTATTTTCATAGCCGATATTTTGTTCGGGGTAGCCTTGGCTGCTATCGGTTAGCACCACCCTGGTTTCGCTTGTAATTTCGCCGATGGTGGCAGCACCAGCCCCCAATCGAGAAACAAGGGTTTGGGCACTAGCAGGGGGCAAGCACAAAACCAACTCAAAATCTTCCCCCCCATATAAAATCCACTGCCAAATCGTGTCGCTAGAAGCGATTTTCCAAAGAGGGTCTGGGGAAGGAATTTTTTGCCGGTCTAGGCGGGCACCTACTTGGCTGAACTGACAAATTTGCAAAACAGCATCTGCCAAACCATCGCTACTATCCATTCCTGCTACGCGCCAGGAGTCGCCACAAATTTCTTGTAAAATTGGCAAGACATCGAATCTGGCTTGGGGGCGTTGGTGAGCAGAAACGAGCAAATTCCGTTCTGGTTCTGTGAGGGAGGTTCCCATTTCTGGATTGAGGAGCAATTCCAAGCCAGCGCGGGAAAGACCGTGCCTACCGGTAATTGCGATCGCATCTCCCGGTTGGGCATGGTAGCGGTGAATGCTGCGTTGGGGAAGCACTTCGCCAAAGGCGGTAATGGCTAGGGTTCTTTGAGACGAGCGAACGACATCGCCGCCGACGAGGTTTGTTTGGTATTTTTGCAAGTAGTTTTTAATTCCTTGATAAACCCCTTCTACCCAAGAAATGGGCGTATCGCCAGCAACGCCCAATCCCACGGTAATGCCGATTGGCATGGCTCCCATGGCTGCTAAATCGGAAAAATTGGCAGCGACAGAGCGCCATCCCACATCTTCTGGGTTGGTGGTACGATCGCTAAAATGAACTTCCTCCACCAACATATCGGTGGTGACTACCAACTGGTATCCCCGACGGGGCACTTCCGATAAAATGGCCGCATCATCGCCAATTACTTCCTGTTGGCAATACTGGTGCAGTTTTTTTAAAAGTTCTCTTTCACCAACATCTTGGACCAGCATGTTCGATCGATCGGGATTTTTCCAGCTTAAATTTTTTATGGTTCGATTGAAAATAAGAAGTTTATAGCATTTTTCAGTTAAACGCAAACAATTGAAATATGTAGGGGCAAACGGTTTATCCTGAAGTTTTTGAACGTTGCCCTGGAATGATTCACAATTTTCATGAAAACGCTATAAAAAAATAGAAATTTAGATCGGTACAAACGCTCGTTTTACATCCTGCAAAAATGCTAATACCGTTTCTGGAAAACAACAATCATCTTGAAGTTTTCCAATTATACCAGTAGGGACGCAACGCGCGATCGCCCCTACAAAAACGCCCCGTTCGTTTCTTGCATAAAATTAAAGAAATGGTATCAAAGGTGCGATGCCAATCCTATGCTAACAAAAAATAAACATTGCATAAAAGATAAATTAATCGATTTTGGGAAAATGATAAAATATTGTTCCTTTTTCATCCACATCCAACGTAGCAGAAAATACCTGGGCTTGTTGCTCCAAAAATTGACTGGCAATTTCTGGCTCTACACGCGCTTTAGCGGTTAGTTGAATGAGGGTAATTTTGCCTTCGTTACGCTCTAAAATTTCGTAAAACGCATCTTCCAAACGTTTTTTCATTTGCTGCTTGCGCAGTCCGCTGAGGGCAACGACACCAAATATACTGCCAAGCACAATTAATAATAGGAAATTATAGACCATAAAAAATTATACTCAAAATTAGAACGAGCATTTGGTCCTATATAAAAATGGCGGTAAGCATTCAAGCATTCCGAAAAGCAAAAGGAATAAGAATGCTTGCCAAAATGCTTACACACCTGCCTAGTTCCAACAACCCAAACAAATTCTTGGAAAAATAAAAAAAGCGATCGCCAGCTATGCAGCTTCAGGTTCTGCTTCTGTTTCCCGATCGGGAACAACCAAATTGTCTAAACCTTGGGTAACCTTGGCAGAAATAATTTCATCTTCAGCTTGCAGGTCTTCCAAAACATCTTTGCCTTCAATAACATAGCCGAAAACTGCATACCGTCCATCAAGCAAATTGGCGCCAGCCGGTGTTAAATCCGGTTCAAATAAGAAAAAGAAAAATTGCGAAGAACCGCCATTATTATCATTTTCCGGACGTGCCATGGCCACCGTTCCATAAGCCGAAAACGGCAACTCCGGTTGTGTGTTGTACAATCCCAACTCCTCAAACGTAAAACCATAAATAGGTTCTTTTTCCGATTTCGGTTTAATTTCTAGAGGAATCGTACGTTCAACGCCAGTTTCCGGATCGACAAATCCATCTTCCGGCCCCGGCGGATCGCCAGCTTGCAGTACATAATTTTGTTCGGAACGAATAAACGGAAGTCCGTCGTAAAAGTCCCGCTGGACCAAATCCACAAAATTTCCAGCAGTGATGGGTGCACTGTATCCATCAACAACCAGGGTCAGATTGCCCTTATTGGTTTCCATCTCAATAGTAGCGCGTCCTTTCAGTCGGGGTAGCTCGCTATATTCTTCAGGAATTTCAAATGGAAATTCATCAACCATCAATGCTTCTAAATCTCCCAGCTGAGAAACCAGCTCTCCCCGTCGAATCCAAGTACCTTCTTTATCTTGAACTTCAACAATATCTTTTAAATCGTCAATTCCAGTTTGAATTTCATCAAGAAGCTTTTTCGCCTGGTCTTGTTTGTCAGGAGCAATGCTAGCCAAAATCTCGTCTTCTTGGCGCTGCAAGACTCTAGCTGCGGTTTTTACATCAGAACGTATGACATTCCAACGCTGACGAGCTCGTAATTGGGTAGCAATATCTTCCAAGCTGCTCTGTAATTTCCGTACGGGGGGATTGTCAATCGGTAAAGAATACTGCAACAAAGATTCCCCATTGGTAACCGGGTCTCCCGTAGGCAACCTACTTTGGCGATTGTTGTTGCTGTCAAAAAAGTCCCACCAAGCACCGCTGAGACCGAGGGAGAGGGTCACGAGCAATAAGGCCAGAACGCCGTTGAACAGAAACTTTTGCCATCTAGCGTTGCGAGAACGATTGAAAAGAAACATAACGTGTCGAATCCTTCTGGTTACAACTGCTACCTGTTTATATTGCCACAATCGCCGGAAGCGCAAACTTAAAAATCAAAATAGCAGCAACTGTCATAGTATCGATCCTGCGATCGAAAACAATAGGTTTTCTGTGTAGCAGCTACCTCTAGACAAAGCCAACTTGTCCCCTGTAAAAGGTACAATGAGGTGCTGATTGTTTTGCCCAAACAAACATAGAAACTAGTAAAGAGCCATGATCTCCAGCAACGACTTTCGCACCGGAGTCACCATTGAGTTGGAAGGCGCTGTATGGCGCGTTGTTGAATTTCTCCACGTTAAGCCTGGCAAAGGCTCCGCTTTTGTGCGGACAAAGCTCAAAAACGTACAAACTGGTAACGTAGTGGAGAGAACCTTTCGTGCTGGGGAAACCGTTCCCCAAGCGATTTTGGAAAAGGTCCCCATGCAGTATATCTATAAAGACGGCGAGCAGTTTGTCTTTATGGATATGGAAACCTATGAAGAGACAACCTTGACCCCAGAGCAAATTGGCGAGCGTTCCAAGTATTTGAAAGAGGGAATGGAGGTAACGGCCATTCGCTGGAAAAATCAAATTTTGGAAGTGGAGTTGCCAAACTCCATTGTTTTGGAAGTTACGGATACCGATCCTGGGGTCAAGGGAGACACAGCCACTGGTGGCAGCAAGCCAGCAACTCTGGAAACAGGAGCTGTGGTGATGGTTCCCTTGTTTATCTCCGTTGGAGAACGGATTAAAGTGGATACCCGCGATGACACGTATATAGGTCGCGAATAAAAATGTATGGGGTAAGTAGCCATGCAGATATCGTTTCCGCGATCGTGGCTACCATTTTTCTCCCTTTACTAGACTAAGTTTTGTTTTTTTGCGAGCTATGTTCGACCTAACAACGATTGTGTAGCTGTTGTTGAATTTTGGGTTGTTTCTAGACTCCTGGTTAGAATCTGGAAGCCTTTTTGTTTCTTGAAATTGACTGCTGTAGGATAGCTTAATGGAATTTGGTTAACTGTGGATTTAGATGTTACTACGCTCCGGGAACTCTTAACGGCGTTCAATCAAACCAATATTTCCGAACTGACGCTGAAAAGCGGCGATTTTGAATTAACTTTGCGTAAAGATTGGCCCCCCAGCGGTACGGGATCGGCCGAATCGATGGTAGCTGGTTTTCCTCAAACCAGTGCGCCAGAAGCGGCAGCTACCGGTACGGCTTCCCCAACTGCCGAAACACCGTCTGCAACCAAAGCAACGCCGGAAGCTGAAAAAACAGGGGGCGCTCCCCAACAAAAATTGGTTGACGTGACTTCTCCCATGGTGGGTACCTTTTATCGTGCCCCCGCTCCTGGAGAAGCACCGTTTGTGGAAATCAGCGATCGCGTTAGTGTGGGGCAAACAGTATGTATTATTGAAGCAATGAAGTTAATGAATGAAATTGAAGCTGAAGTCGCCGGTCAAGTCGTCGAAGTCTTGGTAGAAGATGGAGAACCTGTAGAGTACGGTCAAGTTTTGATGAAAATTCAACCCAATTCTGAAGGGGTTTAATTACTCTATTGTCATGGATGGTTATACTGGTACCATAACCCATAACCCGTAAAGGAAACTACGATGACAACCAATCCTAATAATCTTCCTAAAGAGGTTCTTCAACACGTCGCTGAATACTTCAGTATTTTAAGCGAACCCATGCGCTTGAAAATACTGAATCTTTTACGCGACGGCGAAAAATGCGTTCAAGAGTTGGTGGAAGCTACGGAAACAAGCCAAGCCAACGTATCAAAACATCTAAAAGTGATGTTACAAGCAGGAATCCTGAGCCGTCGCAGCGAAGGAACTGCGGCTTACTACCGCGTTGAAGACGATTTAACGTTTGAATTGTGTACTCTGGTATGCGATCGCTTAGCCGCTCGTATCGAACAGCAAGCACAAAGTTTTCGAGCTTTTAGCATTTCCGGCAAACAATAACCCCACCCATTTGGTTGGGGAATTGGTGAAGTGAGAAGGTTCTCCCATTGTATCTTGGGCAGGCACTTCTCACTTTTTCTTTGCTCAACAGCACCGTTCGGGGCAACTACAAAGCAAATTCCCGGTTGAATTGTTCTCTGGTAATGGGTTGCGGCACTTCCAATCCTTCACCACCCAATAACTTTAGCGGTTCGCCACCGACAGAAATCCAAACCTGTGCCTGTGGATCGAAACTAGTTGCCGTATACACAACTTGACCCAATCTCCCCATCATGGAAGTACTACCGCCACCTCGCACAAATTCTTCAGACAAATCTACGTGAATGCCATCTTCAGACACACTGAGCGATCGCAGTTGGGTAGCTTCGGGAATCGTAGAAAAAAAGGATTGTTGTGAAGACCCAGACTGAGTATCCAACAATTGGCTGAAAGCCTGTTGCAACGCTTCTTCAGGCGTAGCTTGTTGGGTTACTTTTACTGGTGTGGGCACAAAGGTAAAGCCACCCCCTCGATCTTGAAGGTAAAAAGCCTTCACTTGAATTTGGGTAGCAGGAGATTTTGGTTGTGGGGTGGTTTTTCGCTCGGTAGGAGTTTGATTTTGAACCGGTGATGGGGTGGTTTCAGAATTGGTCGGGGGATTGGCTGTGCGATGATTGGCTGTTAACCAAGCAGTTCCAGCACCCGCAGCAACGACGATTGCGGAAATTCCAGCTACCCATCCTCTCGAAAGGCGATTTTTGGTTTCTTTTTGCATATTCGATCGATCCTCGTACAAACAGCAATTGCGTTTCTAATAGTTTTTTAGAGGGAGGTAGCGCGAACCAGAAAAATTCAAGCAGGGGCTTGTTATTTTTAGCCAGACACCTCGCGATGGCCTTAATTTCCTTTTTTAGAAAGGCTTCGCCAAGGTCCAAGCACCAACGTAGCCAATTTGTTTCCAGTGTAGCGTTTACCTGGAATTTTTTTTGGGCAACAATTGAAAGCGCACCCATGCGGACTTACCTATACAATAAGAAATACAAGCATGACTGAAGCTAGATGGAATGTTGCCAATTGCACAGTTCTCCAATCGAAATTCGCCCTGCAGCCGCTCGCGAAATTCAACGCATGCGTTCGCAACGTCAAAATCCTAACCTCCGGTTTCGTTTGGGCATCCAAAGGGGTGGATGTGCCGATCTATACTACACTCTAGAATTTGACGAAACCGTATATCCTGACGATTGCCTGTTTGAATGTGGCGAGCTACCAGTTACCATCAAAAATGAAGATAAAGTTTACTTGGAAGGTACGATCGTTGACTATTCGGAAGATTTAATGGGAGGTGGATTCCGCTTTCACAATCCCAATGCCAGCCATAGTTGCAGTTGTGGCCTTTCATTTTCCACAGAAGAATCAAATGCCCATCTTGGTGGACAATATTGACATGGATGGTACGAATAGTATACGATAGTAAGGTTTGCAAACCAATAGTTGAACCCATCTTTCAAGATTCGATTGCAGAAAGAAAAAATCGTCGCCCATGCCAACCATTCAGCAGCTTATTAGAAACGAGCGTCAAAAGCTCAAAGAACCCACCAAATCTCCAGCTTTAAAATCCTGTCCGCAAAGACGAGGGGTGTGTACCCGCGTTTATACGACTACCCCGAAAAAACCCAACTCGGCCCTACGGAAAGTGGCAAGGGTTCGTTTAACTTCTGGTTTTGAAGTGACTGCCTACATTCCGGGCATCGGTCACAACTTACAGGAACACTCTGTGGTTTTGATTCGGGGTGGCCGTGTGAAAGATTTACCTGGGGTACGCTATCACATCGTTCGCGGAACCCTCGATGCGGCTGGTGTAAAAGACCGCCGTCAAGGTCGTTCTAAGTACGGTGCCAAACGTCCCAAGAAATAGGTAGGAAATTGACATAAGCACTTGGATAGCGCTGCCTAACTGGTGAGGTCGGCAAGTTGACTGCCAACTACCAGCAAGTAGCACGGATAACTCTTCTCAAAAAGCTTAAGAATCCCTATTGAAAGACGTTAGGTTCCAAAACTTTAGCAAGGGCAAATTTTTGTTGTTGCCCGAAAATTATGCTTGCTTGTGGTCTGTCCATAAGGGGTAGTCAATTGTATTCTATTAGTTTGAATAGTAAGTAAGGTTCAATATGTCTCGTCGTAGTGGAAGTCAAAAGCGTCCAATCGAACCAGACCCAGTCTATAACAGCCGCTTAGTTAGTATGCTGGTCTTGTGGGTGATGCGGGATGGGAAAAGATCCCTAGCGCTCAGAATTGTTTACAATGCCTTTAAGATCGTGGAAGAGCGGACTGGCAGCGATCCTCTAGAAGTATTTGAAACAGCCGTTAAAAACGTCACGCCCTTGGTAGAAGTAAGGGCGCGGCGGGTCGGTGGCGCTACCTATCAAGTACCTGTAGAAGTACGCCCCGAACGGGGAACCACCGTAGCCTTACGCTGGATTGTACGCTATTCCCGGCAACGGGGTGGCAAAAGCATGGCTGGCAAGCTAGCGTCGGAATTGATGGATGCTGCTAATGAAGCGGGAAGTGCCGTTCGCCGGCGCGAAGAAACCCACCGCATGGCAGAAGCCAACAAAGCATTCGCCCACTATCGGTATTAAGACGATAAGGGGAAGATTTTCTGCGGAGCGGATAGGTTTCCCCCCAAAAAAGTACAAAGAAATATTAAAATACTAGGAAGAATTAGCAGCTCGTTGCTGTCCTTAGGGACAGCATCAAGTCGTTGGTGGGAAGCAGCCAAGTTAGGGAAACGGCTACCGTAGCGAGTTTCCCTAGTACAACGAGCAGCCAATCCCCATCCAATTGTGAGTGTGCTTGCTCCTAACCATCCCGAATGAAGGGCGATCGCCAAAAGCTTTTCGTTCGGGAAGCCCAACCATAACATTCAGCAGCAACAAGCAAGGAGGTAGTCGTGGCACGGAGTCTCCCGCTCGAAAGAGTCCGCAATATAGGAATTGCAGCTCACATAGATGCTGGTAAAACGACAGCCACCGAGCGTATCCTATTCTATTCCGGGATCGTTCACAAAATCGGGGAAGTCCACGATGGTAACACGGTGACTGACTGGATGTCTCAGGAGCGAGAGCGGGGTATTACCATTACAGCCGCCTCTATCAGTAGCTTCTGGAGAGATCATCAGATTAACATTATCGACACCCCAGGTCACGTGGACTTTACCATTGAAGTAGAACGTTCCATGCGCGTTCTCGATGGGGTGATTGCCGTATTTTGTTCGGTGGGCGGCGTACAACCCCAATCAGAAACCGTTTGGCGCCAAGCCGATCGCTACCAAGTACCGCGTTTAGCCTTTGTCAACAAGATGGACCGTACTGGTGCCAACTTCTACAAAGTATACGAACAAATCCGCGATCGCTTGCGTGCCAATGCCGTTCCCATCCAACTGCCCATCGGAGCGGAAAAAGACTTCCACGGCGTGATTGACTTGGTTACCATGCGCGCCCGCATTTACACCAACGACCTGGGAACCAACATGTTGGACGAAGAAATTCCCGAAGATATGCGGGAGCTGGCCGAGGAATACCATGCCAAACTAGTAGAAGCCGTTGCAGAAACCGACGATGCTCTCACCGAAAAATATCTAGAGGGAGAAGAATTCACTTCAGAAGAACTCCTACAAGGTTTGCGTCAAGCTACGGTGAACGGTAGCATTGTTCCCGTCCTGTGCGGTTCGGCGTTCAAAAACCGAGGGGTCCAACTCCTGCTAGACGCTGTGGTAGACTACTTGCCAGCGCCCACCCAGGTACCAGCCATCCAAGGGTACCTGCCAGATGGAGAAATGGCCAAGCGTCACGCCGACGATAACGAACCTCTGGCTGCCTTGGCGTTCAAAGTCCAAGCCGATCCCTACGGACGGCTCACCTTCTTGCGCGTTTACTCGGGAGTCCTGCAAAAAGGTACTTACGTTTACAACGCCACGAAGGGCAAAAAAGAACGAGTTTCCCGCCTGATCGTTCTCAAAGCAGATGAGCGAATCGAAGTAGAAGAACTGCGCGCCGGCGAACTGGGGGCGGTGGTTGGCATGAAAGAAACCACCACCGGGGATACGATTAGCGACGAGAAAAACCCCATCGTGTTGGAATCCATGTATATCCCCGAACCCGTCATTTCCGTAGCGCTGGAACCCCAAACCAAGCAGGACATGGACAAAATGGCCAAAGCCCTGCAAGCGCTATCGGAAGAAGACCCTACCTTCCGCGTTCATACCGATCCGGAAACCAATCAAACCGTTATTGCCGGCATGGGCGAGTTGCACCTAGAAGTTCTCGTCGATCGGATGCTGCGGGAGTTTAAAGTCGAAGCCAATGTAGGAGCCCCTCAGGTAGCCTATCGCGAAACCATCCGCAAGCCGGTCAGAACGGAAGGCAAGTTCATCCGTCAAAGTGGCGGTAAAGGTCAATACGGTCACGTTATTGCGGAAATCGAACCGGCAGAAAAAGGCACTGGTTTTGAGTTTGTTTCCAAAATTGTCGGTGGTGTCATTCCCAAAGAATACATTCCTTCTGTGGAAGAAGGCATGAAAGAAACCTGCGAATCGGGAATTTTAGCCGGTTTCCCCATGATTGACGTTAAGGTCACTTTGGTGGATGGTTCCTTTCACGAAGTAGACTCTTCGGAAATGGCCTTCAAAATTGCTGGTTCTATGGCAATGAAAGACGGAGTCATGAAAGCCGACCCCGTCTTGCTAGAACCGGTAATGCAAGTCAATGTTGAAGTGCCAGAAGACTTTCTTGGTGATGTTATTGGGGATCTAAACTCTCGTCGCGGCCATGTGGAAGCCATGAATACCGAAGAAGGAATTGCCAAGATCGACGCGAAAGTTCCGCTGGCAGAAATGTTTGGTTATGCCACCGATATTCGCTCCAATACCCAGGGACGAGGTCTGTTTTCCATGGAATTTGATAGCTATGGAGAAGTGCCTCGTAGCGTAGCCGATCCCATTATTGCTAAGTACAAAGGGAGCGAATAAAAGAGGCGAAGATGGGCTGGCGATCGCTATAGTTCGCGATCGCCAATCCCCAACCGGTGGGTATTCTCAAGAAGGTTTTTCCCAACCTACCAGCTAGCAACAGAATGTGGGGAAAACAAGCGATCGGGAACCAAAAATGGGATACTATAAAATTGGGCAGATTCCATTATCCCCAATCGCTCTTTTCGGTCTCTAAAAAAGGCCCAAGCAAGCCAACGCCACCGGTGAGAATTTTCCTAAAACTCTCCGAAATTTAGAATTTTGGTTTTCCACCAAGATTCTAAAAAATGATAAATTCTAAAAGCTGGTAACTAGACAGTGATTCGCTAATCGAGACAAGAGGAACATATCATTCATGGCACGTGCAAAATTTGAACGGAACAAAGACCACGTAAACATAGGTACCATTGGTCACGTAGACCATGGCAAAACCACACTCACAGCCGCGATGACCCTCACCCTATCCAGCAGTGGTCGTGCTAAAGCTCGCAGTTACGAGGATATCGACACGGCACCGGAAGAAAAGGCTCGCGGCATCACCATCAACACAGCTCACGTAGAATACGAAACCGACAAACGTCACTATGCCCACGTGGATTGCCCTGGGCACGCTGACTACGTGAAAAACATGATCACCGGTGCCGCACAAATGGACGGTGCCGTTCTCGTGGTTTCCGCCGCCGATGGTCCCATGCCCCAAACTCGGGAGCATATTCTGTTAGCGCGTCAGGTGGGTGTTCCCAATATCGTCGTATTCCTGAACAAACAAGACCAGGTAGACGACGAAGAATTGATCGAACTGGTGGAACTAGAGGTGCGGGAACTGCTAAACGAATACGATTTCGACGGCGACAACATCCCCATTGTCAGCGGTTCCGCCCTAATGGCTACCGAAGCTTTGGTAGAAAATGCCGAGCTCACTCGTGGTGACAACCGCTGGGTCGATAAAATCTACGATATTATGGATGCTATCGACGAACACATTCCCACACCCGAACGGGATGTTGATAAGCCCTTCTTGATGGCTGTGGAAGACGTGTTCTCGATTACCGGTCGCGGTACGGTAGCCACCGGTCGTATTGAGCGCGGTGCCGTTAAAGTGGGCGACCAAGTAGAATTGGTGGGCATCAACGAAACCCGCAGCACCACCGTCACCGGCGTAGAGATGTTCCAGAAAACCTTGGACCAAGGCATGGCTGGCGACAACGTCGGCTTGCTGCTGCGTGGTTTGCAAAAAGACGACGTAGAACGGGGCATGGTCGTAGCCAAACCCGGCTCTATTACGCCACACACCCAATTTGAAGCAGAAGTATACGTTTTGAAAAAAGAAGAAGGTGGTCGCCATACGCCCTTTTTCCAAAACTACCGCCCTCAGTTCTACGTACGCACCACTGACGTAACCGGTACCATTACTGCGTTTACCGGTGACGATGGCAGCGCTGCAGAAATGGTTATGCCTGGAGACCGTGTCAAAATGACGGTGGAACTGATTAAGCCGATTGCTGTGGAGCAAGGAATGCGCTTTGCCATTCGTGAAGGTGGTCGCACCGTTGGTGCTGGCGTTGTTTCCAAAATCTTGCAGTAGCTGACATTGGCAGTTGTAGGGAAGGCACTTCTCTCTCTACCACTGCCGAACGGTATGGGAATCTTTTCCAAGTAGGGGAGCAGAGGTTTTTTCTGCTCCCTAGCTTTGGCATGAATCCCTCGATCGTATAAAACCAAGCAAACCGAACCTAGACAACAAAATCATGGCTATTCTCAAGCAGCAAAAAATTCGGATTCGTCTGAAGGCATTCGATCGCAGACTGCTCGATACTTCCTGCGAAAAAATTGTGGATACGGCCAATCGCACCAACGCTACGGCTATTGGACCGATTCCCCTACCCACCAAGAAAAAAGTGTATTGTCTTTTGCGTTCTCCTCACATCAACAAAGATTCCCGGGAACATTTTGAAGTCCGTACCCACAATCGCATTATTGATATTTACCAACCCTCTTCCAAAACCGTCGATGCCTTGATGAAACTAGACTTGCCTTCTGGGGTCGATATTGAAGTGAAACTGTAAATACCATCGCCATCCCCCGTCAGTCGCTACATCCAGCTCATTTTTTGCTTGTGGCTGACGGGTTATGAAGAAGAAGATCCCTGCAGTTGTTGGACGAGACGCTGCAACGCCAAAGCCAGCAAACCGAGCGTAGCAAAAGCAAATACGAACGTCGCCAAACCCGTTATACCAATAACCAGCGTGCGTACGGCCGAACCAATACTAATGGCAGCAGCATTGGTAGATTCAATGGGTTTTTCTGCAAATGTTTGGGCGATCGCAGTGGTTAAGCCATAAGCTGCAGCGGCAATGCCTCCTGAGATAAACGCTCCCACAACACACTGCCACCAGGCAGGCAACTTGGTTGATGTATTGGTTTGTTGAGAATTTTCTTTAAAATTGCTCATAGTTGTGCCAATCAATTCCCGTACTGGTGAACTTTGCTATATAAAATCTGATCTCGTCTTTCTGTTCTACAATAGCTTTCACCCTTTCTTGTAAGAGTTGGGCCTCTTCTAGAGAAAGACACAAGCCAAACACAGTCGGTCCCGATCCTGACATTAACGTGCCCAAAGCTCCCGCTTCTACAAACGCCTCGCGCAAAGCTTGTACTTGCGGGTACTCCGGTAACACCACCTTTTCCAGATCGTTGTGCAATTGTCGGACAATTTCTTCGCGATCGCGTTGGCCAACTGCCGCTATCATTTCCCCAGAATGAAAACGCTGTCGTCGTTCTGCCAACGTTTGCGTATCTTGGGGATAGGTACTGCCAAACTGTTGGCGATAGGTTTTGTACGCCCAACCTGTAGACACGCTGACAGACTTATGTTTGCCCAAAACCGCGTAAAAATCTTCCAAATCCGGTAAAGGAGATAGGCTATCGCCGCGACCAGTAGCCAACATGGTACCGCCAGCCAAGCAAAAAGGAACATCAGCCCCTAACTTCTTTCCCAACCCTTGCAACTCCGGCTGGGTCAATCCCAAGTTCCACAGGGTATTCAACCCCACCAACACCGCTGCTGCATTGGTAGATCCCCCAGCCAAACCCGCCGCCACCGGAATATACTTATCAATGGTAATATTCACCCCGCCATATTGTTCCCAACGGTCGGGAAATTCCGTTTGCATCAAATTGGCAGCGCGATAGGCCAGGTTGCTGCTATCTGTCGGTACTTGGGGATGGTTGCAACGAACCTGAAACGTTTCCAAACCGTTGAGATTCAGAGATACGCGATCGCTCAAATCAATGGTTTGCATGACCATGACCAGTTCGTGATACTGACGATCGCTGGCTAGTTCTTCCCCCACAATTTCCAAATAGAGATTAATTTTCGCCGGTGCTAAAAAAGAGCAAGCACGCATGTTTGTAGCCCCAATCCAAAATTTGCAAGGTAAACGCTGACTAAGGCGATCGCTCGGCGGCATTTACCAAATTGCTTAAAGCAACCCACTGCCCGACACTG
>CAYZHY010000043.1:0-4390 GCA_964477525.1 uncultured Geitlerinema sp.
ATTGGATGGATAATCGAGGCGTAGGCAAGAAAGAGTTGATGCGGTACAACACCCAGTACACCAGCCAAGAATGTAGCCACTGTGGGCGAATGGCCAAAAAGTCCCTATCCCAACGCACCCATGTTTGCGAATGTGGATGTATCCTCGACCGGGACGAAAATGCCGCCATCAACATTTTGAGAAAAGGATTGAGTACCCCAGGGCATGGGGGAATTCACGCTTGGGGACACGACAACCGCTGTCAGGCAGGCGAGAGCTTGCCTGATAAGTTGTGTGGCTGAACCAAGAATCCCACGAATAGAATTCGTGGGAGTGTCAATCGGCCCTTCGGAGGATAGGGAAAGTATGGTTGGCGTTTTTCAAGTAGGTTGTTCGTTTGTTTATGAAATTGCCTAATAGGTTGGTTCGACTTTTGGTGCGTTCGTCGCTGGCGGCTTTGGCGATTGCAATTGTTACAAGTGTTTGGCAGGCACCGGTGGTATTAGCACCTCCTGGTGATTGTACTTGGGTGGCGACGGCGGATTTGCCAAGTTTGGCTGAGGTTCGTTCGCTGTCCGAATTGCGGCAGTTGCGCGATCGCGTGGCGCTGGAAAGCCAACGCTGTCAGGCTGCTGTGGATTTATCGTTTTTCTCCGATGCTTACCAACCAGATACCCTCACCCTAAAAAACCAAAACTGGCGTCGCTACCAAAAACAACTCGAGCAACGCTATACCTTAGAAGTAGCGGCACAAAAATCCATGAAAAGTGCCCAAAAGTTCGCAAGCAAAGCCCAACAATGGGAAAATCGTTCCTCTTCCGATGCCGATACCTGGCGTGCCGCCAAAACGGCTTGGCAAAATGCTGCTAACAAATTAGAAGAAGTTCCTAAAGAATCTTTTCTGGCTTCTCAAGCAAAAGAACAACGAAAAACCTATCGCCAAAACTATACCCAGGCGACGCAGAAGTTGGAATTAGCACAATTAGCTGAGAAATTTATCCTGTACGCAGATACCAACCGCGACGGTCAACTGAACGATGAAGATTACGTAGGCAGACAGCGGTGGCAGTGGCAGCAAGGAGCTTTGGTGTTGTTTAATCTAGATGACGATGATGGCAACGGTCGCTCTGATTGGCAAGACCGTCGGGTCAATGGCGACAAAGATGCGGCGGATTTGGCGTTGGTGAAGTTACGACTAGACCGTCGCTTTCAAGATATGAAGTTGCGGATGCGAGTGGACGATGGAGCGCGTCGTTATGTAAATTTGTTCCAAAAAACGGCACAGGGTTGGGAATATATAGCAAACGATGGGTCGCAGGAAATTAAAACCACACCGGATATTTGGAAATCTGCCAAGCAGAAAAATAATATGGGGGAAATTGTTTTTGGTATCGAAGCCAAACAGTTTGCCCATAAGGATTGGAATGGTGAAATCTCGATAAAAGCGATCGCATCTCAAAAAGGGAACACCCTAACTGCCGATACGGTGAAGTTTCGGGTTTCTCCATGGATTGTGCGTCCCAATACGGCACCGGTAAAATCCCTTTTTGTGAGCGATTGGGGACGGCTCAACGATCGCTTTATCAAACAAATCCAAGAAATCGTTCCACCCACCCAAGCCAGCGTCAAAGCTGTTCGTCGGGGACCCCTGTGGATACAGGATACCATGGAAATTGGTTATTTGCAGTTTCCAACACTTCGGCGTAGCTCAGTGCAAGCTGTTTCAGATGATAAAAACGTGACTTCTGTGCCCAGCGTTTTGCACGGAAATCGCGGTGCTAATAAAGATAATTTTTCGCGATCGCTGTTAAAATCCAATTTTGGTTGGTTTAACATTGGCAAACCCCGGAATTTGTTGCCAGGCGATCGCTGGGCTGATTGGTACGGAAATTTAGAAGTTACGCCGCCACTACCAGGTTATCCTTTAGGAAGAATTTATTACGGTAATTCTGGCACAGCTACTCTCCATCCCGAAGTGGTGGAATTCTTGAAAGCGCAAGAAATTCAAGGACCACCCGTAGACATCGATACTTCTTGGTTGATGATTCGTCACGTAGATGAGGTGATTAGTTTTATTCCCTCGAAGAATGAGAAACCGTTGATGTTGGTGGTATCGCCGGAAGCTGGTGTCAACTTACTACGCCAGTTACAACGAGAAGGACACGGCAACAAAGCCATCAATCGGGGGTTGAGTACCGCTACAACCGTACAAGGTGCTTTGAACAACCGTCGTTTGATAGACCACAACTTGCAAATTCAACGCGATCGGATCGATCCGCTAATTTCCAAACTCAAGCGAGAATTTAGCCTCAACGACAATCAAATTATCCAGATTCCGGCTATGTTTTCCCTCACTGGCTATTCCTGGTGGCCGAATATGGTTAATTCGGTAGCTGTGAACGGTCATTTTCTGGTTGCCGACCCCAGAGGACCTATTGTGGGCGATCGCGATGTTACCCAAGATACCTTTCGCAAGTTAGTTTCTAAATCTCCCCTACAAGTGCATTTTCTCGACAACGACTACTACCAAGAACTACGTGGCAACGTACACTGTGCAACCAATACCACGCGCACACCTCCAGAGAAACCCTTTTGGAAACAATTGCCCGATCGCCTCAAAAATGAATAAAGCTAGGGGATATAGATCCAAACTTTTTTAATCAAAGGAAAGCAATCCGATTGCTACAAAACCACAAAAATCTGTAGTAGGATAGGCATTGCCCACTACTCAAGTAAAATTAGATCGTAGTTGGCCATGGCTATTTATATTGCATCTGAAAATGCTATAGTTTTTTTTTATAAAACTTGGCTCTTCCGAACTTACTGTGTCAAAAATAGCTAAATTTCCCACTATAAGTCACTTTCAGTCTAAACTGTCAAGAACTGGTAGTAAATCGCTAAATCCATTGTCATATCTAGATCGTAGTTTGATTCCCTACACCACAAGTTCGGAAGACCCTAAAACTTTCCAATTGTCAAATTATCAAACACCTATATCAGGACTAATTCATACTAACAATTAGAGAAAAACACCTCCCAGCAACAAAATTTGAGGTTTTCTCTAATTTAGATCGTGCATTTGCTCGATTCCTGGTCGATCCCTCCCTATAGACAACGCGATCTTATTGTTGTACGATTGGGAAAAATATCTACTATACTCGCTGGCAAACTTTAGAGAAGGAAATTGCGTTGGTACGAGCATTTTTTGCTTGGTAGTTGGACAGATCTTAAGGTTCCAGCGACTTGTATCCAGCCTTTGTTATGGCAAAGAATATTTGTCTACCATCAAAAAACAAATTTACGGACATCTATTTTTTAGACCTTATATCAAAATAAGTTCTTATGCAGATGCAATTGAAAGCAACTAAGGGCAAACGCCTGGGCATCCAACCTTGGATTTACGGTATAGCCATGGTAACGGGAACCACCATCCTGTTCCCCCAGGAATCTCAGGCAGCTGTCCTATACAACGATCTTTACAACCATTTCAATCCTGACTCATCCCTCGTCAAAGACGGGCAAAATCCACCTGATGATGTAGCTAGTTGGGCTTATTTTGCCAACCAAGCAGATAGTTTCGGTGGAGTTATTGGCTTTGATGCATCCAGCAACAGACTAGATTCCTTTTCTGTCATTATGTCGAATTGGTACGGCTGGGATCCAGATGGAGGCGTTGGTATTGAAACTCCTAGCTACGAAACCAACCTGACTCTGAAACTATATGAAGTGGATCGTAGTGGCGATGCCCCAGCACCGGGTGCTCCCATCACCCAAGATACTGAATCCCATGAAATTGCTGGCAGACAACTTCCTACTGATTCCAATGCTTCTTTCGCCGATCGCGGTGGCACAGATTCCTTAGTTGATTGGGATTTGGATGGTGTACGTGTCGGCAAAGAAATTTTATTTATGGTTCAAGTAGACGCACTCGTTGGTGCCATAAGTGAAAACCCACCTAGCAACGAAGCTTTGCAGTCGCTGAATATCGCCGCCGCTGCCACTGGTAACAATCCTGATGTTACGGCTGGTGTTGACACCGATGAAGGGGTTTACTGGCGTAGCGATGCCAATACTGATGGCGATATCTCAAGATTCGTGGCAGGTCAGGTTTTGGCGCAAGCTTCTGGTTCTGCTGTTGATATTCCAGAACCGTCTGCAATTTTTGGATTGAGTGCTATTGGTTTGAGTTGGTTGGCTTGGCGGCGACGGTTTGAGGAACATGTCTGATACGATTTCTATTAATTTACGCAAGATATAAAAGATAAGACCTCTCTTAAATAAAGGGATTTCGGGAGAGCGAAAGCAAGGATTCTATTTTAGAAATTTATGAGTCGTTCTCTGGAATATCAAACAGGGAGATTTGCTGGCTATCTGGTTCTAAAGTAAATGGTTTTTTATCCCAAAGAACCAA
>CAYZHY010000043.1:4490-14270 GCA_964477525.1 uncultured Geitlerinema sp.
TTTGTAGTTCGTTGAAAACCAAAATATCGATTCTTCGGTTTTTGCCAATAATCGTTTTCCCCAGTTCTACTTCCAGGTAGACTTTGATGCCCCTATTCTCAAAGTTGTAAAGAATATAAGATGCTATGCGCTTTTGATACTCTTTTCCTTACATACCATAAAAAATCTATTTTGTCAAGAGATTCAACTTAAATCCCAGCAATTCTATCCTTGTCTCCTTTCCACGGTTAATCTATGGCATGATGAAGGTTGTCGTTCGGCGGAACCTGATGTTGCGCGGTTTGTTCAAAAATCCTTGGTTACGATTTGCTATTGCAGTGGCGATCGCATTTTTCGCCATTAGCCTCATTTTAACTCTCAATCGATACTATAGTTTCTTCGCCTCCTACGACCAGGGCATATTCCACCAAGTCTTCTGGAACAACGCTCACGGTCGTTGGTTTCAAAGTTCCCTTTCTTCCACCCTTTCCACCGATGTGGTCCATGCCGGCGAAGTTCCCGACGTTACCTATCGCCGTTTGGGACAGCATTTTACCCCCGCTTTGCTATTGTGGTTGCCCATATACCTCTTATTTCCCTCACCAGCAACTTTAACCATCATCCAAGTATCGGTAGTCACAGCAGCGGGAATTGTTCTGTACTTCCTGGCGCGTCAATACCTACAACCCCCTGTATCCGCCTTCATTACCGCTAGTTTTTACAGTGCCAATGCCGTCATTGGTCCGACTTGGTCCAACTTCCACGACCTTTCCCAGGTTCCTTTGTATTGCTTCACTTTACTGCTAGCCATGGAAAAACGCTGGTGGTGGCTGTTTGGACTGATGGCTATCTTGCTGCTGGCAGTACGGGAAGACACTGGCATTACCCTATTCGGCATTGGTGTCTACATGGTATTGAGCAATCGCTTTCCCCGTATTGGATTGGGGGTTTGTACCTTAAGTTTTCTCTATGTCGTGGTGGTGACCAATGTCGTGATGTTGCAGTTTTCTGAAGATATGCTGCGACGCTTTCCTATCGAACGATTCGGACAATTTGCGCCGGAACAAGAAGAGGAAGTCTCGACATTGGAACTCCTCTGGAACATGATTTCCAAACCTTGGCAACTGATGGAAGCGTTGTTTCGCGAACCGTTAACCAAACTTGGCTATTTGTTTGGTCAGTTGCTGCCTTTTGCCTTTATACCGCTGTTGTCGGGGGCAGCTTGGGCAATTGCTGGATTTCCCCTGCTGAAAATTTTCCTGCAACGGGGGGATTCGGCTTTGGTGATTAGTCTGCGTTATGCGATTGGGGTGGTACCGGGATTGGCTTACGGAACCATTCGATGGTGGCGAGAGCGAGAAGAGTTATTGTTTTATCCGGTGTCTTCAGTTGTTAAATATGTGGCTGTGGAATTTCAAGAAAAGGCTGGTCACTGGAGGCGCCATCGAAACAAACAGGCATTTGACCTCGCTCACCACAAGTTGCCGGATTCAACATCACTCCCTGCAAAACCAAAATCCCAGAGAGGTTTTACCCTCAAGCGTTTTTGGATTGCTTGTATGTTGGTTTCGGTTTTGCTGTCGGTGACAGCGAGTCCCAGTCGGACTTTATATTTCTTAATACCTGATTCGTTCGATCCGTGGGTGTACGTATCGCTACCCCGTCAGTGGCAACATGCCGGCCACATTCGTTCCTTGATTTCCGAAATTCCTGAAGATGCCAGCGTTGCCGCTACGACGTACATTGTTCCCCCGTTGTCTGGCAGGCGGGAAATTATTCGTTTTCCGGCTTTGAAGTTGCGCAACGATGCGCGAGATGTTATTTGGGTAGATTATGCGATCGCCGATCTATGGCGGCTACAAACTTATATGCCAGCTTTTGACAACGACGGCATACGCTTGTGCGGCATGATTCCGCGTATCGATTCCCTTCTAGCTTCCGGAAAATATGGTCTTACGAATATTAGCGATGGGGTCGTGTTACTGCAAAAAGATAAGGCATCCGACTCCGAAGCTGTCCAAAAGTGGCAACAATATCGCTCTGTATTGGTGCAGGATTTGCAAAAATGGAGCGAACAGGATGACGATGAAGCCTGCAAGATTCCATCGATTCAGCCTTAGCAGCTGTTTAAACGCACTTGATGGCACCTAACTCTGTTACTAATCTAGGAGGAAAACCACCATAGGAAGCAAGAGAATCTTTTCCATCTCTTCCCATGGTGGCCTTTTCAATAGTTGCTACAAACGGCCAAGCTACAAAGTTAGTTTTCTGCGGTAGCCAGCATTTGCTTGAGTTTTTCCAGTTCTTCGGCCCAGCGAGGATCGGGTTGTACTTTCTCGGGAGGACCGCCCTGGGCATTGCCACCGCCACCGGCGCGGCGATTTTTGCCTTTCCCACCTTTATTGGACTTCTGCTGTTTGGCTGCTGGCTTGGCTTCTTTTTCTTTCTCTTTCTCTTTCTCTTTCTCCCCTTCAGAACTTTTATTGTTCTCGTTATCTTTTTCGTTATTGCTTTTCGTACGAGGTTGGGCTTTTTCGATTTTCAGGGGATTGTCTTTGAACATGTAGCCGTTGAATTTCTCAATGATTTCATCGGCGCTTTCTTCGTTTTTGACAGTTAAAAAGCCAAACCCACGGCATTTGCCAGTTTTGCGCTGTTTAATGATTTTGGTGGAAATGACGTTGCTTTCTTCAGCAAAGACGTTTTGCAGTTCTTGACGGTCGAGAACTTCTTTGGGGAGATTGCCTACATAAAGTCGAACGGACATACAAATACCTCCTCAATTGGATTTTTATCGACAAAAGCAATAAGTTTGTATGGGATGTTGCATCTAGCTAGACCGATTTTTACCGAACAGAACTTGTTAAACCTTACTCGTTAAGGCAACCAAGTTCGTTTTTTTGCTTTTCCCAGGGTAGAAAATGCAACTTTTGTAGTCGCAGCGCTCTTTTTGGTTTTTCTTCTGCCAGCATGAAATAACCCAAATCTTGGGTTATTTGACCCTGCCCTTCGCAGACAAACGACCAAGTTGAGCGAGTTCCTACGGCAGAACTTTGCCTCAACTCCTCGTACAATCGTTTGAAGTTAATACCAACATATATCATTTGGACGGCAAATCCATGGGTATAGCTGCATTTCCCACGAAACCAAAGGGAATTTGAAAGCTAGGTTAACGGGTATTTTTAGGAAATCCTGGCTCTCAGCTACAAACATAGCTTTGATGCTAGCTACCAAAAAGATCGCCAAACCCAACATACCATCTAACATTATACCCCATCCTAACTTGCTAAAAGTATCTATGAAATCAAACACTTTTAGCTCGTACATGGATGGGATGGTTTTGATAAATATTTGGTTTGGTCTTGATTTTGCACCCGTAACCTCATGCTGCTGCTTTCGGTCAATCTGCACAGTTTGCTATTTTTAAAACTACCATACGATGGAAATTTGGGCTAGTTCCATGAGCAAAATTTCTTGTCTAAAAAAATGTCTCTTGTTGTATGACATTTAAAGAGAGTCCCGAGGTAAATTTCTTCTGGTGTATTTTTGAAAACACCAAAGAAGCATCTGCAACATCTACAAAATAGAATGTATGGTTTGAAAAGACAAACTGCTTTTCTGGTGCGTTTATCCAATAAGCACTTCTACAAAGGTAACATTCCCTGCCATAAAACGCAAGGTAGGGGTTGTCATTTCTAAACCCCACCCGTCGCTAACCAGTAAGCGCCCCAAATGGCGGCGGTTACAGCCACAACCGTGTACCAAATCGGGTGACGACTGTGGCTTACTTGTTGGTTTCTTTGCCAAGTTTCTACGTCAATCCAGGGAGTAGCGCCTTGGCGAAACCACCCAATTATCTTTACTTGACAGCCAATCCAATCCCAAACATGAGGTTGCGATCGCCAAAAGAACTTGCCAACATCCAAAGGCGACACCCCGTGTAACTTCACCAAATCCTGCTGGCAGTGAAGGATCGAATCCTGTCCCAGCAAATTGCTAATCCCCGAACGACCTAACAACCGACCCGACAGCGCCACGGCAGAACTTTTAACGGGCATGGTCTGGGCATCGCTAGGTAATTGCTGGCTGTTTTGGATAGCTTGCGAAGAATCAATATCTGGAAACAAAGAATTCGTACGCCAGAAACTCCCCAAACTAAACCCAATCAGGATCGAACCGTACCAAATCCAAAAACGGTCCGTCCACAGCCAATAAATCGCCTGCATATTGTTAGCCTTGCCCATCCATCCCACTGCAATTAGACAGATAGCAAATCCCATTCCCAGCAGCATCCCCACATAGGGCGCTCCTTGGTGGTAAAGTGGACGCGATCGCCAAATTGGGCGGAGTTTCGCAATTACATTGTGCCAGGTCAGCGCTACAGCTTTCTTTTTGCGTTTGCTTTTGGTTGCACCTGGGTCGAATTCCGGTTCCACTTGCAACGTCTGGGCGTAACGAGCTAAATATTGCAATCGTTCTCCCAACAAAGGATGGGAATTGTTTAGCAACAGCCAACGGCGGTAAGGGTGGCTGCAATCAAAAGGAAATAATTCCAACAGGGAATTCTGGGAAGGGGTTTGACGGTGGCGCAAGTAGCTACTGCTGGTTCCCATCGCTTGACGGTGACCGATGGGAAACAACAAATCGCAGCTTTCCAACAGCCAATGGGTTTGCCCTTGGGTTTGGATATCGCGAACCATGCCCAAACTAATTTTGACCAAAGCGCGGCTGAGGGCATTCGGATCGTTGGTTAAATTGGTGGCCGTGCGATCGCTGCGCAAACACCGCCACCGCGACAGCAGCAAAAACGGCCACCGCCACAGCCAATACAAACCATATCCCACCACCGAAAACACCACGGCCCCAAACACCGACATAGCCAGGATATATTTTTCGTAGGCACTGCTGGTTGTTGCTTGTTTGGCAATGACACCATCTCCCCATTGCGCCGCTTTCCAGTACAGCAAATAGGGAATCTGACACAGCAGCGTTCCCCAACTCATAATGGCAAAATCCCATTGGAAAACGTGTCCCAATTCCCCAGCATATACGGTAGCAATTTCTTCGGCTTCTAACTGTTCCAACAATCCTTGGCTAACCACAATGCGCGTGGTACGGGGGAAATGGCCGTAGGTCATCGCCACCGGCGCATCCAAAGGTAAAATTCCAATTTTGGGCAACTTCCAACCCCGGGCACGACATCGGCGTTGCAGCATTTTCCGGCTTTGGGGACTGTAGGTATCTAGATAGCGGCTGCTTTGAAACTGCAAACCGTAGAAATATTGAAGAATGACATCCCACAGCCAAGGCATGGCTACAAACAAAACCAGCAAAATCACCGCTACTACTGGCATGGGATCGTTATAAAAAATTTGTAGCGTATTTACAAACGGAAGCGATCGCAGTTCGTAAAGAAGATCGTCGATCCAGGAAATCCCTTTGTCAACCAACGCTTCCACCAGCCAAATACAGGCAATCACGGTGGCTATTTGCACGATGCGATACAGGTGATTTTTTTCCGATTTGAAGGTTAGCCGTTTGCCTGCTGGCGGTGCATTTTTCCAAGGCAGTTTGTTATTAGCTGGTATGGTTTGCGGCTGGTCGCTGCTTGGTTTTGGTGGTGGGGGTGGCGGTGGTGGTTTTCGAGATTGCTTAGTAGCGGTATAATCTTTTTTCCCTGGAGAAGGCGATTTGGGTGGTGGCGGTGGTGGAGGATATGGTTTGCTAGCAGATTGAGTTTCCTGTTGGGTAGTTTTTTGCGGAGATTTTTGAGAAGAACTCGGTGTTGTTTTTTTGTTGCTGTCTTGTTTCTCTAAAGGAACGAACCCCGTGGAAGATTTTGGCGAGGTCGTCTTTTTGTTGCTGTCTTGCTTCTCTAAAGGAACGACCCCTGTGGGAGACCAAGTGCTGTTGCTGTTTTGTTTGTCCAGGGGAACGAATCCTGTAGGATCGGCGGAACTAGATGGTTTGGGCGCTTGTTGGCTAAGCCATTTCTCTGCCCAGACGCGAACTTTTTCCACTTGCGATCGCTGTAATTGTTCGCACAAAGCCGTTGCCGCTTCCATCTGGTTGGTATGTTGGTAAGCCACGACCAACCCCATTTGCGCTCGCAAGACCGTTTTCTGACTTTCCCCTTGTTCTTGCGCGGTAGATAGCAGCGCGATCGCTTGCTGGTAATCTTTTTGTTTGAGGGCTGCCAATCCGGCTGCAAGCTGTTGGCTGGTCATGGTAACTGTTGGTGTACGAACAAGGATGGCACAGGAAAAGGGTTATTTCTAGCGTTCCCCATTGATGGCTTCCCGTAATATATAAAGGAAACCTAATCTCATTTTGCTAGATGGGTTAAACGGGTTCTGGTTCTTTTCCAGATACCACAGGAGCGATTTTATTGAGCTGTAAATCGGGAAAATCGGATTGGGTTTGTTGGAGATTCCATTCGTTGCGGAATAGCAAAACTGGCCGTCCCCAGCTATCCTTTACGGTTACAGCGTTAAACAAACGTCCGACCTTTTCCATGGCTTCCCAGCCGCCAGCAACCCAACGGGCAACGGTAAACGGCAAATATTCCAATTTGGTTTCTACGCCGTATTCCTGTTCCATGCGAAATTGCACCACTTCCAGTTGCAGCTGACCAACAGCCGCTACAATGGGGTCGCGTTTGGATTCGTCGGTGGAGTACATAATTTGTACGGCCCCTTCTTCCCGCAGTTCGGAAACACCTTTGCGGAATTGTTTGAATTTGGAAGGATTGGGATTTTTTAGATAAGCAAACAGTTCCGGCGAGAAACAGGGAATGCCCTCGTATTCGATTTTCGATCCGTTGTAAATCGTATCGCCAATGGTAAACATCCCGGGGTTGTTCAAACCAATGACATCGCCGGGATAAGCAATATCCACCGATTCTCGACTTTGGGCAAACAATTTTTGCGGTCGCGACAGACGTACCGTTTTGCCAGTTCGGGCGTGTTTGACCGTCATATCTTTTTCAAATTTGCCCGTACACACCCGCACAAAAGCCACGCGATCGCGGTGTTTGGGGTCCATATTGGCTTGGAGTTTGAAAACAAACCCGCTAAACGCTGGATAGGTGGGTGGGATTTCCCCTTGGTTGCTGTTGTGGGAAGTGGGTTTGAGGGCATATTCCAAGAAGGCATCTAAAAACAGCTGGACCCCAAAGTTGGTAAACGCACTACCAAAAAAGACCGGGGTTAGTTCTCCTTTCCAGACTCTTTCTATGTCCAACTCCGACCCCAGCCCTTCCAGCAGTTCCAATTCTTCTTTAAACTGGTGGTAAAGCTCGGTTTCCAAGAAATCTTCAATGCGCGGATCGCCAAGTTCGATCGTGGTATCGATCGCTTTACGGCTGCCGTGTTCGCTGCGTTCGAATAGGTGAATTTGCTGGGTGCGACGGTCGAAAACGCCTTTAAAGCGATCGCCCATGCCAATAGGCCAGTTGACTGGATAGGTTTCCAATCCCAATTCCTGTTCGATTTCATCGAGCAGTTCTAAAGGCTCTCTAGCAGGACGGTCCAACTTATTAATAAAGGTAAAAATAGGCATCGACCGCATCCGGCAAACTTCAAATAGTTTGCGCGTCTGGGTTTCCAATCCTTTCGCAGCATCTTCTAGCATCACCGCATTGTCAGCTGCCGCTAGGGTTCGATAGGTATCTTCGCCAAAATCTTGGTGTCCTGGCGTATCCAATAAATTAATTTGACAATCTCTATAGCTAAATTGCAAAACCGTGGAAGTAATGGAGATGCCCCGCTGCTGCTCCATTTGCATCCAGTCAGAAGTGGCTTTGCGTTGGGCGCGTCTGGCTTTCACCGTACCAGCTTGACGAATTGCCCCTCCGTAAAGCAAAAGTTTTTCCGTCAGCGTGGTTTTTCCCGCGTCTGGGTGGGAAATAATGGCAAAATTGCGCCGGCTGTCAACGGCCGTTTGCAATTCTTCCTGAAATTCCGTATCTGGCAACATAGCTTCGAGTGTAGTTCTTCGTTGTACGCTGATGGCGATTCTTCCATTATATATAGAAGCCAGCCCGTTTGACGTTTTGCCCAGTCCCTTTTGCCACGGGCAGGCTACAATAAAGCCTAGCAAAGGCTATATGCACAGGATACAGCCATGAGACTTCGCGATATTATTAGCCAAAATCTAAGCTTGGGGAGTGAGGAAGTTGCTGCCGACCAGGAACTCGCCACTGAAGTCCAGCAAATTCTCATCAACCACAACCTTCTGGAACCTCCTGCCAGTGGTTTTTGGGGACCGAAATCGGATGCTGCTTTGCAGCGTTTCCAACATTTAACCGATTGTTCGGAACTCGAAGATTTGGGTAAGGAAACGGCCAAGAAACTTGCGGATACGCCACGCTTGCATGCGCCGACTTTGTTTGTGGTGGCTGTCCATACCACTCGTTACAAAATGCGTCCGGTTGATTCTTCTACGCTTCCCAGTTCGGAACGAGTGGATATTTACCGAGGGCAAACCCTACCCATTGTTTTTTACGAAATGGAACGCAACCACGTACGAATTGTGGTTCGTCAGGGAAATTTAAAAGGGTCGAGTATTTGGTATGCTTTTCTTCCGCATATTGAAATTTGGGAAGGGGATGGATCTTCCATGACCTCGCCGGGAAGTGGTCGTCGCCTCAGTTTGAAACCACAGCACCAGCGACCTAGTTCTGGAAGGGGGGCACCTCCGACGGAAGTGAAACTCCCCGTACCGTACCACACGCAAAATAACAATTATTACAATCCTTCTGGGGCTTGCAATGTGACTAGCGTGGCGATGGTGCTGAATTATTTAGAAATTCCGCGCCAGAATTTTCGTTATAACCAATATGAGGACGAACTGTACCGCTACATGCTGGATAACGGGTTAAGCCGCCACAGTCCCTGGCATTTGTCCTATGTCATGCAAGATTATGGTGCCAAGGCTATTTTTAAAACCAATGCAACCATGGATGAAGCCAAACAGTGGCTGGCAGGGGGAAATCCCGCGATCGCGCATGGATATTTAACCTGGTTCGGACATATTATTGTTTTGGTGGGATACAACGATCGCGGTTTTATCGTTCACGATCCCTACGGAGAATGGTTTTCTAGCGGTTATCGGCGGGATTTGAACGGTGCTTTTCTCAACTACAGCTACGGATTGATTCGCCGTACGTGTATTCCCGACGGTCAGTTTTGGTGTCATTTAGTTACAAAATAAATATAGGGGAGATAACTTTCTCCCCGCAAAAACCTTCAAACGTTTGAATTCTGGCAATTGGTACTGTATTTATTTAGTGTGCCGAACCGTCTCCGTGATAGTTCTCGGTATCGTAAAATCCGTTCTGCGTCCCGAAATACAGGCAAGCAACGATAAAAAGAATACTCAGCACGGAAAGAACCACTTTTGTTTCCATAATCAATTTCCGTCAATCTCTTGCGTTCTACAAGTTTCCGAAATCTAGCTCAAGGAGCGCTTTCTTTCCCATTTTGCCATGGATGGAGAGCCAGATGCTAGGGCGGTTGATAGGTGGCTTCCCTAGCTTGTCCATTTTTGAGCGCAAAAAGTAGGGAATGGAAAAGCATAAAAACAATTATAAATTGTTTTTTTTTAGCTGCTGGTAGTGTTTGTTGCTGTTGGTTTGGCGAACTTGAGGTACAAATAGGAAATTCCTACATGGTTTTTTTTTATGTTTCGACCGTAAAATTAAGATAAGTAGCCCCGGCAAGTGGCTCTCCCATATTTATTTGAAATTTTTATCAAAAGTAGCATTCCTATTGGAATCGCAAAAATTTTGGGGAAAGGACG
>CAYZHY010000043.1:14370-29249 GCA_964477525.1 uncultured Geitlerinema sp.
TTTTTATCAAAAGTAGCATTCCTATTGGAATCGCAAAAATTTTGGGGAAAGGACGAACGGCCCTTCGGCAGGCTTCGGACGTGGCTGGTGCAAGAGGATACTGTTTGTCCCTATAGGATTTTTCAATGTTCGCACTGGTCTTGAAATGGCTATAGGTCGCTAGTTGGTATCGTTTTATGAAAATGCCTTGGAAACAGTGGATCGTCTATTTGTCCTTACTGGCTTTGGGAGGAAGTAGCGGTTTCTTTTTGAATCGTTACTTAGAAGCAGAACATCGCCAGAAAGAAAACCAAGAAGCGGTACGTGTGGTTTTGAAGAACCGTACGGATGGGGGATTTTCGCCGTCGCCATCCCGTCAAAGCCCAGCTCCTTCCCGTCCCAATTTTATTGCCCAAGCCGTAGAAAAAGTAGGACCGGCGGTGGTGCGTTTGGATGCGGTGAGAAAGGTACAGTCCGATGCCGACCATCCGTTAAACAATCCTTTATTTCGACGGTTTTTCGGCGATCGCATGCCGCCAGAACGCAGACGCATCGAACAGGGAACGGGTTCGGGATTTATTTATCGCCAAGACGGCTACATTCTCACCAACGCCCATGTGGTCCAGGATGCAACCCAAGTAAACGTTTCCCTCAAAGACGGTCGCACCCTGCAAGGAAATGTTTTGGGAACTGACGAACTAACCGATATTGCCGTGGTCAAAATTGACGCGCAAGAATTGCCCACAGCCCAAGGGAAAGATTCGGAAAAATTGGTTCCCGGTCAGTGGGCGATCGCGATCGGCAACCCCTTAGGATTGGACAATACGGTTACCGTCGGCATCATCAGTGCCATTGGTCGTTCCAGCAAGGAAGTTGGCATCAGCAACAAACGGGTACGCTTTATTCAAACCGACGCTGCCATCAATCCTGGCAATTCTGGTGGACCTTTGCTTAACGATCGCGGTCAAGTCATTGGCATTAACACGGCCATTCGTGCCAATGCCCAAGGATTGGGATTTGCCATTCCCATCGAAACCGCCAAACGTATTGCCCAACAAATTGTCAGCAAGGGCAAGGCCGAACATCCATTTCTGGGCATTCAAATGGTGGATTTGACACCAGAAAATCGGCAGCAAATTGCTAGCCGGTTAGGGGATGAGCTTAAAATTCCCCAAACTTCTGGTGTTTTGATTGTGAAAGTTTTGCCCGGTTCGCCAGCCGCTGCTGGGGGATTGCGTCAAGGGGATACGATCCTCAAAGTGGGCGATACCCCCGTAGAAACTGCCACCGACGTGCAAACAGCCGTGGATGCTGAGGAAGTGGGTGCCCAGTTAGATGTAGAAGTGAAACGCAAGGGCGAGCAAATCACCGTTACTGTAGAGACCGGTACGTTTCCCAGCCACTTAGCGGATTAACGACCCAATTCAGCCATCAGCTGGGAAGCTTGGCGATGGGGTTCGCCGTGGGATCCGGCTCGTTGTTGCAATTTTTTGAGATGAACGACAAAATGCCGGAATGCCCCAACTTCCACAGCTGAGGTGGCATGCGGTCGTGTATTTTACTGTTCGTTATTGCTGGCATCTTCCCCAGAACGGTCGCTGGGATCGGATGTATTTAGATGGGCTTCTAGTTCCATGCGTTGTTCCATTTGACGCAAAAAGTATCCCGTCATCATGGCGGAAGCTAGCAAGCCGGACATGTTGTCGGAATCGGTGGAAATTTGAACTTTAAATTGTTCGCTGGGAAGAGCTCCCATTAACCCACGTACGTTTTGAGAGATAATGTCTTTGATTTCTGGACTAATGGATTTGGCGACATGTGCTAAGACTTCTGGAGATTGTTCTTGCAAATACTCTAAAAGTGCATTTTCTTGTTCTTCGTCGTCGTGGGCGTTCAGGAAATCAGGGTTAAAAGACATAATTTCGGCAGTCGTTGGGCTTTCTTTTTACCTACTTCAAGTTTATCGTTCCAAGGCAATACCTGGTGGAACAATCGTAGGAAAATCTGGATATTTCAACTGTTTATGGGGTGCTGTTTGTTTCTGAAGCCGTTTGAGAATGGGAGGTGAGCCCAGAAAGGTCGTCCACTTGAAAATATTGGTGAAATTTGTCGGTAATTTGTAAGATATAGGAACGTCCGTCTTGGGGACGGTAGCGGCGAACAAATCCCCGTTCTACCAATTCTTGAACGTGTTGGTAGGCACCGGAGCCGCGCACTTCTACCAATTCCGATTGGCGAATGGAACCGGATAGGACGATCGCGGCTAGGGTTCGCAAAGACCCTACTCCCAATTCTACAGGTATGAGGGTTTTGACCAAATCTTGAAAGGTATCCCGCAGCTGTAGGGCATAACCGCTGTTGGTTTCTACCACTTCCAAGGCACTATCTCGATGGGCGTAATCATCCATCAACTGCATCAGAGCTTCTTGTACCTCAGCGCGATCGCAGTCTGCGTATTGGGCAATTTCAGCCACCGAAAGGGTTTGTCCTTTTAAATACAGAATCGCTTCAATTTTAGCGGCAAGACTAGGCATAATCGTAGAAGAACTTAGCAAAAGGACTCAATCGAGCTGTCGTCCGGTAAGTTCCACAAAAATATCTTCCAGATTGGATTCTCGCACCAACATGCCCGTACGATCGGTTTGACTGTCCAAATGAGCTTTGGCAGCTTCCATGGTCGGGAAGAAAATATAATCCCAGCGATCGCCATTTTGTTTCATTAACAGTCCTTCTCCATGTTTTTGGCGAAAATCGTCGAGGGTTCCCAACTCAATCAACTGACCGCCATCCATGATGCCGATGCGATTGCATAAATATTCCACTTCTTCCATATAGTGGGTGGTCAGCAGCATGGTCATCCCTTGTTTGTTTAGATCGCGAATAATTTCCCAAAGGCGGCGGCGGGTTTGCGGATCCAATCCGACCGTTGGTTCGTCGAGAAACAACACCTCTGGCTGGTGTAGCATGGCCCTCGCTAGCTGCAAGCGACGTTTCATCCCACCGGAAAGCTGTTTAACCAAACTATTTCGGCGATCGCTTAATTCCACGTATTCCAGCCAGCGTTCGATAGCGGTTCGGCGTTTGGCTTGGGCAATATGGTGGAGCTTACCATGAAATTCCATATTCTCCCAAACCGACAAATCCATGTCCACACTGGTTTGCTGCAAAACCACGCCGATGCGTTCTTTCACTTGTCTGGCATGGCGACTGACATCGTACCCGCCAATATAAATTTCTCCTTCAGTGGGTTTGGTTAGTGTGGTCAGCATGCGGATAGTGGTGGATTTGCCAGCACCGTTGGGCCCCAACAAACCAAACATTTCTCCCGCTTTGATGGTAAACGAAATATTGTTGACAACGGGAACTCGATTGTAAACCTTGCGAACGTTTTGAATGGAAACAGCTGCGCCCATAAAGCGTATTTTTATCGGATAGTTGGAATTGGGACAACGATGGGGAAAACTAGCCAGCTAGCATACCAGTCGTTGAAGTAGCCAGCAAGACAATACTTTCTAAGCTAGCATGTTTTGCCTAGGATTCGGGATGGTCTCCGGCGGCTTGTGCTTGTTCTTGCAGGGATTTCCAGCCAGGTTCCCATAACTGGCGGTCTTTGAGTTGTTTGGCATTCAACCAAAAACGCACGCTGGGGTCGCAGGAGGCAATCATTTCGGCGAACACCCATTTGCCTTTATCTTGACGGTTGACGACTTCAAAATGCCGCCATCCCCAAGTTTGTTGTTTGGCTGTCCATTTGGAACCTACCAGGTGGGGGAATTTCCGTTTTTGTTTGCCCATGGGTCTGGTTGTCTGAAATTAGTGGCTGCTTTGGCAATTTATGTACTGTAGCGTTGCTGGGGCAGTTGTGGGAAGGGGAATTTGGGAACGGGATGGGGCGATTTTCCTTGTGCTAGGATACGTGCGAGCGATCGCAAAGAATTTATAGTATAAACTGTTGCTATTCAAGAAAAATAAACAGTGAAAGCAATTACAATTCTTGGTTCTACCGGTTCTATTGGTACCCAAACTTTAGAAATTGTCCGTCAATATCCCGATCGCTTTCGGGTGGTCGGTATGGCAACTGGACGCAATGTCGAACAGTTAGCCGCACAGATTCGCGAATTCCAACCGCAAATTGCTGCCATTAGCGACGAAACCTTGCTATCGGATTTGCAAGCGGCGATCGCGGATCTATCTTCCCCACCCCAACTGTTGGCTGGTATTTCTGGTATTACGGAAGTGGCCCGCTATGGGGATGCGGAAGCTGTGGTGACCGGCATTGTTGGCTGTGCGGGGTTGCTGCCGACCATTGCTGCTATCAAAGCGGGGAAAGATATTGCCCTGGCGAACAAGGAAACCTTAATTGCTGGCGGTCCGGTGGTCAATCCCTTGGTGGAAAAACACGGTGTGAGATTGCTTCCGGCTGATTCGGAACATTCTGCTATTTTTCAATGCTTGCAAGGGGTTCCCGACCGAGGCTTGCGTCGCATTTTCCTAACAGCTTCCGGTGGTGCGTTTCGGGATTGGTCTCCAGAAAGTTTGTCACAAGTAACGGTTGCTGATGCCATCAAACATCCCAATTGGTCCATGGGGAAGAAAATTACGGTGGATTCGGCTACTTTGATGAATAAAGGATTGGAGGTGATTGAAGCTCACTATCTGTTTCATTTGGATTACGATAGTATTGAAATTGTGGTCCATCCCCAAAGCATCATTCACTCGCTAATCGAGCTGCAAGATACGTCGGTGTTGGCACAGTTGGGATGGCCGGATATGCGTCTGCCTTTGCTTTACTCGCTATCCTGGCCGGAACGATTGTATACTAATTGGGAACCCTTGGATTTGGTGAAAGCTGGGGATTTGACGTTCCGAGAACCAGACCGTCAGAAATATCCTTGTATGGAACTGGCTTACGAAGCCGGTCGTACGGGTGGTTCCATGCCAGCGGTGTTAAATGCTGCTAACGAACAAGCGGTTTCTTTGTTTTTAGAAGAGAAAATTGCCTTTTTGGATATTCCTCGCGCCATCGAACATACTTGCGATCGCCACCGGCAAGAACATGTTGCCAATCCTTCTTTAGACGATATTTTGGCGGTCGATACTTGGGCGCGTCAAGAGGTACAAAATGCTTTTGAAAAGGGCAATTTACAAAAAGTCAAGCTAACGGGTTAATATTGTTGTTCGATTCAAACTGGTTTCGATAGCAAGCAAATAAGTTCTTGCTTTTTTAAAATACGATAAAAAGAATTGCTCCAAAAAGCACAACGAGACCGGCATTTGTCGGTCCTTTTTTTGCTTTCTGCTAAAAATATCCGGTTTCAAAAAACACAATTTGTAGGATGGGAATTGCCCACCCTACAATAAATAAACGGACGTAATTTTGTGTTTTTTCGTTTGCGGATTTTGAGACCGCGTCAGAATTTCAAATCCCTGTAGGGGCGAAGTTTTTCTTTTACAAATGGCGATCGCAGCGTTATAGGAAATTCTAGGATTTAGCTTGGCTGGCTGTGTATAGCGTTTTTGTCTGTATGAGGAACAGCTTTTGTATACCCATGAGTATGAATGGCGGCAGCCGTATCGGCAAAGTGTTCTGGGGAACCCGTAATTCCATAGCCATCAACCAAGCGATTCATGAAGTTAAACAAACAGCAAACTGCGATCGCGTCTTCCACAGTTTGTTCTTGCCAACCAGCATCTAAGACAGCACGTACATCATCTGGGGTCATTTTGCTGGGAGTCAGCGTTAGTTTGCGTACCAAACGAAGAATAACACGAAAATTTTCTCCAATTTCGGCTGTTTCTATATTTTCGCTTAGGGATTGAAGAAAATCTGGTTCTATATGAAAACGATTAGCAATGGCTTCATGAGATCCATAGCAATACGTACAAGCATTTAAACTGGAAACATAAGCTGCGATCGTTTCCCGTTCCCCGATCGAAAGCTGGGATTCTCCTCGCATGATGTTTTCCGCCAAGTTGGCAACCGATTGAAAGCGTTGGGGATGGCGGGCAAAAATATCGGGAACGCCGGCATTTTCTCCTAAATTGCTAAAGAAAGGCAAGGATGGTTTCCTAAATATCGACTTCACTTCTTCACTTCCTTTATACAAGGCCAGCATTTTTATTACATGAAAATTTCATGAGAAATTATGACAAGATTTCCTGAGAAGGTTCGATTGATTGGTGGTTTGCGATACCATTGGTTGCCATTCCCAACGAAAAAAATCAAATAAATTGATGGCTATAGCACTCATCAGAAGATATTTGGTGTATAATGGAGAAGACATAGGGTGAGGAGACTCGCTGTAAAAAAGGGGGAGTTGAATGGGACACTCCAACCCAAACATCTAACCTGAACGAAAATCGTCGAATTATTTTTGTCCTGCCTAGATGTTTGAGCGAAGGAGTCTCGAAAAACCTTCCCCTCCGGCAGTGGCTTTGGAAAATTTCACCCTTAGATTTAGAAAATTATTTTTTTGGGAAAAATCTCTTTAGCAAACCTGCCAAAAGCTTTATTTATATTTTGTCCTTTTATTATAGCATACGTCCTCGATTTGGGCAAGAACTTTTCCCCACCAAATTATGCTAGTTTTTAGGAAATTTTCAGAGTTGGGTAAAATCGGGAGGACACTGTAAAGGAGAATTTTGCGATCGCTTTCTGGCTACAGCGGGGTAGAGTTGCGAAGAAATTGCAATATCTGTAATTTGGGTATCCGTTTTGCAGGTAATGGTAGAAACGCTATTTTGGGATTCGCGGACATGAATCAAAGCAATATAGCTAGGAAGTTGCGATCGCGTGGGTTGCGCCACATGCATCACCAAAGTTTTATCAATAATGCGAATGGTATAGCGATAGGGAGTCTGTTTGTCGAGAGAAATATTTAAATCCCCAACGCTAGAAGCAAAATAGGAATTGGCTAAGCGATATTCCTGCTGGCTTTGGTTGATTTTCTTTAAATTTTGCAGAACTTGGGAAGAAGATTGACTGTTGCAGCCAACCGCAGTAGCCAGTAACAAAGAAATTGCCAAATATTTTTTCCAGGAAACAAGAGAACGCAAATTGTGGGTAGCCATTTTTTTGAAGGAGAAATCATGGCTGCTTTCTAGACAACTAGGGCCAATCTAGCCCAACTTTCCCCGAATTATGGAGAAAGTTGGGACAAACCACCAAACGCCATTGGTGTTAGTACTCAATTCCCACTTGCGCGGGAACCCCTTGGCTAACATGATGTTTGACGCGGGTCATTTCGGTCACCAAATCGGCGATATCTATGAGAGACTGGGGTGCATAGCGTCCGGTAGTAACCACATGAGAGCTGGAAGGGCGGTTTTGAATGGCCGTTTGTACGGATTCTACCTGTAGCTGTTCTTTGTGCAAGGCAACGTGCAATTCGTCAAGCAGTACCAGAGAAATTTCTGGATTGCTAATAAATTGGCTGGCTTGCTGCCAAGCATCCTCTGCCTTTTTCCGATCGAGATCCGGGTCTTGCGTTTCCCAGCTAAAACCGCCACCTAGGGTATAAATTTGTACCGGGAAACCAGTAGCTTGCAGTTTTTGCAGCATAATCCGGTCGCCGTCGGCATAGGAGTGGGAATCTTTCACAAATTGCACCACAGCTACGGGTCGCTCGTGTGCTAAATGGCGGTATACCATATTCATAGCACTGCTGGTTTTGCCTTTACCAAGGCCTGTAAATAAAAGATACAAACCTTTTTCGTTGCCTTCGCGGCTGCTACGTGCTTTGTCTTTAGCAGCTTTGATTTTTTGCAAACGTTCTTTTACGTTTGGATCGCTCATAGGAACTCTAGAAAATCAAAATTTCTTAAATTGGTCAATCCGTTTATCGTAGCAAATTCTAGGAATTTGGCGTAGCTGTTGTAGGAGCATACGGAGAGGATGTGGTTTTTACGGAGAGGCTTCTTTCTAGAATTGGTATGATAGGCGTACTGCCTACAAAAGCATGCTGTGGGGCAAATGACAAGCAGGGAACGCTCGAAACATTTAACCATACAAATTTAATTTCTTTTTGGCTGGAGGAAGGAAATGCGATCGCCAAATCCAAACCAAGTTGCCGGGGAACAGCCACAAAAGGTCGTTTTACAAATTCTTCCCAAACTATCTACGGAAATTGGTTCTGCAAGCAATTATGCTTTTCATCTAGCCAAAAAGCTGTGGCAGGAGTATCAGATTGCGTCGCATTTTTTGGTTTGTCAGTCGAAGGATGGTTTTTCTATTCCAGAAACGGATTTTCCGGTGGTGCTGTTGCCGCAAAAAACTTCTAAGTCGTTTGTAGACCAGGTTTCCCCTACGATAACTCACATTATTGTCCATTACAGCGGCGCTGCTTATGCTAAAGGCAAAATGGATGCTCCTTTTTGGTTGCAGGAAGGATTGCAAGCGGTGGTGCGATCGCGGCAAGTCCGAGTTTTGTTGGTTTTTCACGATATGCCGGCAGCTGAGTTTCAGCAAATGAAATGGGTCAATCCCATTGGTGGCATGGTTGCTTATCGGATTGCCAAACAAGCGGATGTGGCGATCGCGTTAAACGTTCGCTTGCAAGCTATTTTAAAAAAATGGTTGCAACGGGAGGTTCGCTGCCTTCCCCAATCTCCTTATATGGGAGAATCTCCGGCTGTTTCTCCTTTGCGCGATCGCTACCGACGTGCTGTTGTCATGGGAAGCCATTCCCATCTCCATCGTTACGAACAAAAATGCGATATACTCGTACAAATATGTCGCCAATTGGGTATTCAAGAAGTATATGATATCGGACCAAGCTTACAAGTTCAAGTTGCCAATGCCCCCAAGTTCTGTTGGCAACATACTGGTAAAATGCAGCCCAGCGAAATTGGTCATATTTTATTCAATGCTTGGGTAGGATTTTTTAGCCACAGAACCGCTAGCAACTTAGAAGATTCGGAAATTTTTACGGCTTACTGTGCCCACGGACTGGTTCCTATTAGTATTGATGAAATAACGAATGGAACGAATGGTATAGGTTCGCTACAACTGGGAACCCACTACTTGCAAGTTCCCATACCAACAGCAGATACCGGCGAAGACAATCTACAAGCCATTGCCGATCGCGCCCATCAGTGGTACTGCGATCGCCGTTGGAACCAAAATGTTCGTTTCTTTGCTTCTTTAATGCTTGATTGAAAGGATGCTGCTAGTATCGCAGTATAGTGATGGGAGATACCCCTCGCCAATTATTTTTTTGCAGGTTAGATGTTTGGGTAAAGGCGCCTCAAAAAAAAACCTCCCCTTTTTTATGACGATTTCCAATCGCCCTATGTATTTCTCCATTATAACATCCATTTTAAAAATGGTCAATACCAGCACACGTGGGAAAGTCTATTCTGCAATCATAATCTTAATCTTAATAATGGAACGGCGCGATCGCGAGGGGCAAAAAAGATACAGCCACCCACAGCCAGCATTGACAGCGGGAAACTTCCGGTGGCGATTCCGTGGGGTCTAGCAGCGCATCAATTCTTTCTTCCAGGCGATTGCGATTGGCACAGCTAAAGGCAGTACCGAGATTTTCCGTATTTTCCGTATTGGAAAGGGAATGTTGCACCACTTGCAACAAAGATTCTGCCAAAGTCAAAGGGTCTACCTGTTGGCTAGCCCAGGCATCGGCGCGAATTTCTCGCAACAACAGCAATTCTTGCCATAGAACTGAGCTACGCGGCAACCACCAACAACACCGGCGAATCCAACCCAACCAAAAGAACCAAAATGGGTCTTGATAGTATTCATGACCGCGTTCGTGTGCCAAAACCGCGTGCAAGCGATCGCGATCGAGCAATGCCAGCATACCACGGCTAACCACCAGCGATCGCTGCCAGCATCCTACCACAGCACTGTAGGCAATGGGCGTATCTAACACGCGAAACGAAATGCCGTCATAAACTTGCTGGGGATAAGTTTTGACCTTGCGCTGCAAATTCCAACTTTGCCAAGCCAGGGAAACCAAGTGGATACCAGCAAAAACGAGAAATCCCCAAGCCAGGATATAACTCACCCAACCAGCTTTTCCCCAAACCATTTGTCCCACCGGCCCCATCCAAACAATGGATAAAGCCGTCATAAATAGCAAAAGCGGCGGCAATAAAAAAGCTACCAAAGCACGCAAATAGCGCTGGGGATAAGTTTTGCTGGAACGGTTGTCAGCGAGAATCGGCGAATTGTAGCCGTATCGCAATGCCAAGGCTATAAATAAAACAATGGCGATCGCGCTTACGTGCATTCGTTGTCCTCCCTCGCTTGTCTTTGTGCTTGCAAACGTTGGGCGATCGCTTGGATTTGTTCCAAACTTGCTTGGTCCAAGCTATCGGCAAAAGCTGCCACCACATCCGGATTGCCCACAGCTAGAAACTCTTGTAACTGGTAATGTGCTTTCAGCACGTGCGCCTGGTGACGGGAAACAGTAGGACTCCAGCGAAAAGCACGATTGGAATTATCGCAAACCAGCCAGCCTTTTTTCGTGAGGCGGCGCAAAACCGTCATCACCGAAGCATAAGCCAGTTCCCGGTCTGGATCTTTGAGAATGCGATCGTGGATTTGTTTGGCCGTAGCACCACCCAAATCCCAAATAATCTGCATTATCTCCGTTTCCAACGTTCCCAGGGAAAGTTGTTTGGGAGAATTTTCTGGTAAAGGAACCATGATGCCAAAATCGTTGACGATCGAAGAAAAATCAAAGGCAAAACTTCCATTGAATTACCTTGTATCTCCAGCATACCAACCAGAGGTACCACCCTGCATATCAAAAAAAATTTTGGCAGCTACCCAGTTGCCACCGCGCCACCTTGGCAAAACTCAGCCGCAATCTGCAAAATTCGCTGGGAAGCCAACCCATCGCCAAAAGGATTGGTAGCATTCGCCATCGCCGCATACGCCTGGCTGTCTTGCAGCAAAGACTGCGCCCCTGCTACAATATTATTGCTATTCGTTCCTACTATTTTCGCCGTTCCTGCCGCGATCGCTTCCGAACGTTCCGTCGTCTCCCGCAATACCAAAACCGGTTTTCCCAAACTCGGCGCCTCTTCCTGCAAACCACCAGAATCCGTCAACACCAAATAGCAGCCTTGAATGGCCCCCACCAAAGCTTCATAATCCAAAGGTTCCGTTAAAAAAATGCGGGGATGGTCTTGCAAAGCCTCCTGCAGCGGTTCTCGAACCATCCGATTGCGATGCAGTGGCAACAACAGCGCCGTATCCGGGAAGCTATCAACAATTTTTCGCAATCCCGTAGCCATCCCTTGCAGCGTTTCCCCCCAACTTTCTCGACGGTGAACCGTTACCAACAAAACGCGATAATTTTCCCAATCCAACCCCGGTACCTCGCAACTGGGATTTCGATCCGCCACCGACAGCAACGCATCAATCACCGTATTGCCAGTTTGGTAAACCCTGCCAACCACCGCCGACTTTTGTAAATTTTCCACAGCCAGCGCCGTAGGTGCAAAATGGAGTTGTGCAATTTGGGAAATCAAACGGCGATTGGCTTCTTCCGGATAGGGATGAAATAAATTATTGGTACGCAATCCCGCTTCCACGTGACCGACAGGAATTTTTTGGTAAAAAGCCGCCAAAGCCGCAGCAAAAGCTGTCGTCGTATCCCCTTGAACCAAAACCAATTGCGGTTGAATTTTCGCAAACAGCGATTCCAACCCCGTCAAACTGCGGCAGGTGATATCTGCTAACGTCTGGGATGCCTGCATGATTTCCAAATCGTAGTCGGCACGCAATTGAAACAGCTGCATTACCTGAGCTACCATTTCCTTATGCTGACCCGTCAAAATAACGTGGGTTTGAAATTGGGGAGAATCCCGAAAAGCAGCAATAACCGGCGCAAGTTTAATCGCCTCTGGACGGGTACCGAGAACGATACAAATGGAAAATTTCATAGCAGGTACAAATAGAGATAGAGATTTTTATTATTGTTTTTGGTAAATTTGTAGAAGAATATCCGATGGTGCCAGAACCACCAAAAACGGATAGGCAACAATAATAGCAACATACAGAAAAGCCGCCGTCAATGGCGACGAACGTTTATCCATACGCAATCGCGACCACAACCCCGATATATGCAAAGTTGGCAAACTTTGACTGTGGAACAAGCGAAACTCGTGTTGGGATGCTAGTTTATGTAAATTGGCAGCGTTGAAATAAAATAAATGCGGACTGGGATAATCTTTTTGCCACAGCCGATGCAATGGCTTTTTTATCCCCAACTTGGCTAGCAAACTGGCAAGTCGGTAGAAAAATCCGTTGCTGTCGGGAAGGTTGAGAATGAGAAAGCCACCGGGAATGAGGAATTGGTGGCATTGTTTTAAAAGCTGGTGGCAGTCGGGAAAATGTTCGAAGGCATCGTTAAAGGCAATGGCGTGGAAGGTTTCGTTTTTTTTCAGACAGTCGGGAAAGTAGCCAATACGAATATCCCATCCTTGCTGTTTTCCCAGATTGGCAACGTCGGTTTCTGGTTCGATGCCAGTGGCAATCGCGCCTCTAGCGGTGGCAATTTCGAGAAACCAACCGTAGGCGCAACCAACATCTAAAATTTTTTTGTTTTGAACGGGTGAAAAGCGATTGAGGATATCGAATATGGTTCGGAAGTTGGCCTGTCGTAGGGATTTTAAGGCGTCGCGACGTTGGTTTTCTTGTAAAAGGTCGCTGTTGCCAGAAGCTAGGTCTTCGCTGGGGGAAAGGGAAGATACCCACAAACCGCAACTCGTACAATGTTGCAGCCAAGATTCTAGCTGCGATTTCATGGTATGTTGGCAGATAGGACAGGATGGGAGTGGTTCCATGCTGCGTTTCTAGAAGAAATAACCGGATTTGACCGTTGTTTGGCGCTGTTTGGCATTGTACTCTAGAAGGTATTCTCGCGCGATCGCATTTTGCTGGCGTAGGGTATTGACTTCCGTCTCGGCAATTTCGGTGTCGGTAGATAGCAGAATGACCTGATGGCTGGCGGCGGGAAAATAGCGTTCCACTAAATTTTGTCGGTGGGAAGAATCCAAACGACCCAGTGGTGTATCGATGGCGATGGGAAGTTGGTGACCGGAAACCCTCGCCAATCCCCACAAAAAGGATATGGCAAGGAGTTGTTTTTCCCCGGCGGAGAGGCGATGTTTGGGAACGGGGTTGCTTTGCGTATCGTAGAGAGACAGGCTGTAGGTTTGGGTGTCGATAACGACGCGATGAACGAGGTCGGATTTATGCAGTAGGTAGCGGAAACATTCGGTGACTTCGGTTTCCAGTTTGTTAAGTTTTTTTAAGGTGAGGCGTTCTTTAAACCGTTGCAGGGTTTGTTTGACTCTGGCGGAAGATTGGATGATGTGGTTGGCGTTTTCCCGGTCGATATATTCTTCACTGTAGCGTTGTAGCTGTTTTTTGAGTTTGGCGATCGCATCTTCAATTTCTTGGCAGCGACGTTCTGCGTCTTGGTATTGATGTTCCGCTTGTTTTAGTTTAGCACTGGCTTCGCTGACGGCATCCACCAGTTGTTGGTAGGTTTCTGGGGAAGCGGCGGCGGCTAGCTGTCGTTCTTTGGCGGTTTTTTGCTGTTCCAAGTCGGCTAACTTTTGCAGGCATTCCTGCGCGCGTTGTTGCAACGATGGTAGTTGGTAATCCAGCAAATTGCCGATTTGTTCGATGGCTGTGGTATCGGCATGAAGCCAAATTTCTTTGTCGGGGTCGTTTTCGATATCCAAATCTTGGCGATCGCTTTCAAGAAATTTTTGAACGGCAACTAAGTTGGATTCGGATACATCAAGGGTTTGTAAATAGTCTAACAGACGTTGGTCCCTAGAATGTAAAATATCCCGGGCGATGGTATATTCTTGCCACTGGTTTTCTTGTTCCCCTTGATGTTTGGCATCTTGTAATAGGGGAGATACCAATTGTAAGGGTAAGGCATCGGCAGCGATTTCCCGCAAGCGATCGCGTTGCGTTTGCATTTCAGTTTCAATGCTTTGAATTTCCGCTTCTAGTTGGTTGCGCTGACCGGCAATTTCCCCACCTTCTTTCATTAATTTTTCTTTGGTTGCTTGATGCTGCGATCGCGCTTTTTCTAAGGCTTTTTGGCAGGTATTGACTTCTTGTTCGGCGGCTTCGTATTCGGATTGTTTGGTTTTGAGATTTTGTTCTAGGTCTTCTAAATTGGTTTGTTGTTGTTTGTTGGCTAATTCTTTGCGCTTGCGGCTGACAAGAACATCCAAATCCACTGCCAAGCGATCGGCTAGTTCCAATCCTAACAAAGATTGAATGGCATCAAATACCAAAGGTGGTGGTTCGTCTTGTTCTGCCAATTCCTTGACCTGTTCGCCGTCAAATAAAAATAAATTGGAAATTCCCAAAGGCAGCAAGGTTTCGATATATTCGTCCCAAGTTTCTGTTAGTCCTTCATCTTTCCAGTCGTCTTCTAAAATTCCCAGTTGGTCTTTGCCATCTTTGGGATTTTTCCCCCAACTACGAACGATACGATGTTCGATTAAGCGATCGCCAACCACATGTTCAAATGCTAACTCAATGCGCGTTTTTTCAGTTGGCGGTGTTTGGTTGTGAACGCATTGAGATAGAAAATCGGAATAGCTTAAATTTCCCCTAGTAGAACACTGCGCGCGCGGTCCGTACAATGCCAGGCGAATGGCATCCATTAGGGTTGTTTTTCCACCCCCATTCATACCGCCAAATAAAACAATAGGCGGTGGCGTTTTATCGTCTTCCGGACGTAAATTTATTGTTTGGTAACCGAGATAGGGACCAAAATTGTTCAGAACGAGTTCGGTAAATCGCACGGTTGTTTTTTGATAAGAATAAAGGACTTTTGGGAGAGGGGAAGAGGGGGAAGAGAGGGAAGAGGGGGAAGAAAAGAGAATCGTTGGATTTA
>CAYZHY010000044.1:0-29060 GCA_964477525.1 uncultured Geitlerinema sp.
TATCGCTGCTATCGGGGTCTGTGGAACTGGCAGTAATCCCAACACTGGTGCCATTGCTGGCATTTTCGGCTATTTGATTGGCATTATTATTACTATCTTGAGGGGGACTCGGTGGATTGTCGTTGACGTCAGTAACGTCAATGGTGAAGTCTTGGCTTACTGTGTTGCTGCCATCGCTGGCTTCGACGGTAATGGTATGGCTGCTGTTGCTTTCTGCATCTAGCTGGCTGCTATCGGCAACAGTAACTTCACCAGTATTGTTATCAATGGCAAACCGACCATCGGCATTGTTGCTAAGACTGTAAGTAACTGTATCGCTGCTATCGGGGTCTGTGGAACTGGCAGTAATCCCAACACTGGTGCCATTGCTGGCATTTTCGGCTATTTGATTGGCATTATTATTACTATCTTGAGGGGGACTCGGTGGATTGTCGTTGACGTCAGTAACGTTAATGGTGAAGTCTTGGCTTACTGTGTTGCTACCATCTGTAGCTTCGACGGTAATGGTATGGCTGCTGTTGCTTTCTGCGTCTAATTGGCTGCCATCGGCAACAGTAACTTCACCAGTATTGCTATCAATGGCAAACCGACCTCCAGCGTCGTTTTGGAGGCTGTAGGTGACTGTATCGCTGATATCGTCGTCGGTAGAACTGGCGGTAATACCAACACTGGTGCCATTGCTGGCGTTTTCTGCTACTTGATTGTTACTGCTATCACCATCGTCATCCTGGGGTTGGGTAGGTGAAAACTCGTTGATGTCTGTGACGCTAATGTTGAAGGATTCAGTGCTGGTGTTGCTACCATCTGTAGCTTCGACGGTAATGGTATGGCTGCTGTTGCTTTCTGCGTCTAATTGGCTGCCATCGGCAACAGTAACTTCACCAGTATTGCTATCAATGGCAAACCGACCTCCAGCGTCGTTTTGGAGGCTGTAGGTGACTGTATCGCTGATATCGTTATCGGTAGAACTGGCGGTAATACCAACACTGGTACCATTGCTGGCATTTTCTGCTACTTGATTGGGGTCGCTATCTGTATCTGTTGGGGTACTGGGTTTTTGGTTTTCTACAGCTCCAATATCAACTTGACCAACTTGCCTCGTTTCTCCTCGCTGATCCAAATTCAAATCTGTTGGAGTTTCAGAATTATCCCCAGCATTAACAGCTATACTACCAGCAGGTAACCCATGAGTTTGGGTAAGACCGCCGTTATCTGCAAGATTTCCTAAATTTGGGTCGCTACTATCAATAGTTCCACTTCCTTGTGGAGATGGAATATCGTAGCTTTCAATAAGATTGTTTCCTTCTATAGTTATTGTGCTTGAGCCATCTTCATCGAAGTCAGCATATCCGGAACCAGAATTTATAAAATTATCAGCTATAATTGAATTTGTAATGGTAATATCGGTGGCATCACCGCTATTAAGTTTATTTCTTATATAAACTCCTCCACCAGACTCATAGGTGCTATTTCCAGCGATAGTAACTTGTGTTAGTTTTACAACCGGAGATTCATCCTCTTGGAATACATATAAACCAGCTCCTCTTCCTTCATTCCCATCTACTGCTGTATTCTTAGAAATCGTACTATTAACAATAGTTACCGTTCCCTCAAAATTATCAATTCCTCCTCCAGTTGATACTCCATCTGTAGGATCGCCATATGTATCGCTGGCAGAGTTATTAGAAATAGTACTATTATAAATTTTAAGAGTACCATTTTTGTTTGCAATTCCTCCACCATCACGGAAATTCCCTTCAGCAACATTTCCAGTTACAGTACTCTTTTTGAGGGCAACTGTCCCATCATTATTATAAATACCACCACCATCACCATCAGTAGCAGTTCCTCCGGTTATAGTTACATTCTCTAAAGTTAGAGTTCCGTTGTTCAGTACGTGAAATACGCGATCGCCACTTGACAATCCACTGGCATCGATAGTAGTCCCACTAACTGAATCTCCAACTATTGTTAATTCTTTACCATCTATATCTAGATCGCCTTCTTTTCCATCGTTTTCATCACTTCCACCGAGCGTAAGTTCGTAGGTGTTTGCTCCAAGATTAATCGTGCTGCCATCAGAGGAGGTTACAATAGCTTCTCGTAAAGATGTATTACTATTAGAAGTATCGTACTCATCACTAGTTATATCAACAGGAACGAAGCTACCAGCATAGGTTTCCTGAATATCTCTCGAAAAAGCTATAGAAGCAGAAATTTTCCCAGTACCAACTTCTAAATTCCAGTTTTTGCCGGTATCTGTATTTCCAACTCGCTTGGCAGAAGCAGCCACTTGCATGCCGGAAAGTTGTTCTAGAAGCTGAATCAACCACTTTCCTGCTGGAGTGGCAGCCACATTACACCCATAAACCAACAACTCGGCATTTTCCGGCAAAACCTGACGCCACTGTTGCAGATGCTGGTGGTATTGCGGTAAAGTTTCTAAGTTTAACCGAGTATTTCCTAAGTACAAACAACCGGCAGAACCGTGGGAAACTAGGTGGATGGCTTGGTAGTGGGGGGATTTCTCGGAGGTAACGGATAGCAGAATTTCCGTAATTTGCTCGATGCCATCGCGATGTTTGTCCAATATAATGGGTTGAATCCCAGGGAGAACCCCATTTACTAAATGCTGGTAGTCTTCTACTGCTGGGTCGATGAAAGCAACTCCCTTGGTTGGGAAAATCTCGTCGCTTTGAGAAGACTCGATCGCTGGGTCTGGGTTGGTTGTATAGGTTGTAAGTTGCATAGTTCCTATGGTAAATGCTGCCATTAAGCAAGTTAAGATGGTAACTTTGAGCCTGAGGAATGGGTCGAACGATTAAAATAAAAGTTCCTGGTCAAACCGTTCTTTCATTCTTGATTTAAAAATTTTCTATGAAAATTTCGATCTGTTTTTACAATGGCTTAAGCTAAGGTTTCCCCTGCACTCCTCAAAATCTTTCAAAAAGAGGTAATTTTTTATAAAGTTTTCCTCATAAATAACATATTTTTATGCACCCCGCATCTCCAGTATAGATCGTCAATCCCAATAAATAAAGTTAAATAACGTCAAAAGTTTTTCCCATCTCCATGGATTTTGCGTAAAGATTTGATGAAATTTGCTCGAAACTCCGTACCCCTCGAAAACGAAAATTCCCACTGCTAGCTTGTGTCTAGAATTTCACAAAAACGTGCTATTATAGCACTCCTGTGCCAATTTTTCAAATGCAAACATAAAAAAATGGGTTCTTGCGAATTTAGTATGTAAAAAATTACTGAACCTCCCGCTGGAAGGCACTTTCAGCTTAAATTATTAAAAACTAGCAAATCGCTGAATCTATTCGATCGCCGAAAATGGCGTCGTTGCCTTGGTTGCCAAACAATACGTCGCTACCAGGGTCTCCGTTGACTGTATCGCTGCCTTGAGAACTGATGAGAATATTGCTGCGATCGCTACTAGTCATGCTTGTCGTTGCCAGGATCGCAAGTGAGTTTTTTTGTCCATAGTCAATTATTTGGTTGTTCGATAACCATAAGAAATATAATAGAAACAACCAAAAAAAAGTGGGGTTACGTTTCCCCACCTCTAAAAATCACAAAACCGTATTTTCCTACGAACAAACGAATTGGTGAATGATGAATATGCCGATAGGGTGCTAGATCTTACGGACGATCGATAGCTGACGCGTTCCATAATTTGTCGTTTGCCAGCTGTATTTCCCGAGACCTGGAAGAATCTAAAAAACAGGTCATTGGAAAAACGAAAACTCCGTAGGACTGAGATACCGTCGAGTTAAATGCCAAAAAATTTTCAAAATTGGCGTTTTCTCTGGATTCCCAGTTCCTAGGTATCAAATTCTAAAATATCCGGTAAAAATTAAAGCTTTCTTTAGGAAAGGTTAAATTTTGGCTAAAATTATCGCCATAGCCTTTTCAGTTCTTCCAGGATAGGAAAGGGTTTCTCGCTACCACGACGATTGGTAAAAATCCCGTGTTGGGGACCAAACAAGAAAGTGAAAAAGAACAAACCAAAGGCTACCAAAACAATGGCTGGACCGGAAGGCAAGTTGTAGTAGTAGCTTAAATACATGCCGCTGACGCTAGACAAAACGCCTAAAATCGCTCCCAATACCATGACTTGATGGAGGCGGGGAACGAGTAAATAAGCTGTGGCACTAGGAATAATTAGCATAGCCAGCACCAAAATAACGCCGACGGATTTCATGCTGGCAACGACGGTTAAGGCAATGAGAATGGTTAGACCAAAGTTTAGCAAATTGACAGGCAGACCGGCGGCTTCTGCGCCCAAGCGATCGAAACTATAAAATAAAAGCTCTTTGTATAAAAAAACAACAGCAGCAATGACGATAAAACCAATAATGGCTGTATTGCGGGCATCTTCTGCGGTAACGCCTAAAATATTGCCAAATAAAAAGTGGTTTAAATCGATTTTATTCTTTTTTTGGACAATGGTAATTAAGGTTATACCTAGGGCAAAGAAGGCGGAAAATACGATTCCCATGGCAGCATCTTCTTTGATGGGCGATCGCGTATGAATCCAAGTAATCAAAACCGTACTGATAATCCCGGCAATAAAAGCACCGACGAAAATATTGCCTCCCAACAGAAATGCGATCGCCAATCCCGGTAACAGCGAATGGCTAATAGCATCTCCCAGCAACGCCAGCCGCTGTACCATCAAATAGCTACCCACCACAGCACAGATCGATCCCACCGTCACCGCCACAATTAGCGATCGCTGCATGAAACTGTACTGTAAAGGTTCTAACAAAATGTCAAGCATAACACCATTCAAACTCCGCTATGCTGCTTGTTCGGAGAAAAAGCTTACTTGACCGCCATAAGCACGGTGCATATTTTCCGGTTGCAAAACCTCAGCGCGATCGCCGCTGGCAATCAAATCTTGGTTCAATAAAATTAAATTATCAAAATTGGTAATACTTTCGCCCAAATCGTGATTGACTACCAACACAATTTTCCCTTCATCTGCTAATTCTCGAAATATAGTAAACAAAATCGCCTCGGTTTTCTTATCCACACCCACAAATGGTTCGTCCAAGAAAAAGATTTTTGCCTGTTGGGCCAGCGATCGCGCCAAAAACACTCGCTGCTGCTGTCCCCCAGAAAGCTCGCCAATTCGGCGATTGCGGTAAGCTTCCATCCCTACCCGTTCCAAAGCTTGATAGGAAATTCGGCGACTCACATTAGAAAAACGACGGAACCAACCCGTCTGCTTCACGCGACCCATCATGACCACATCCCATACCGTAGCCGGAAATGTCCAATCAATTTGCGATCGCTGGGGAACGTAAGCTATCCGTTTTAACTGGACCTGCAAAGGTTGCCCTTGGTACATCACTTTTCCTTGCGTGGGAGGTATCAACCCCAACATGGCCTTCAGCAGCGTACTTTTGCCAGCCCCATTGGGACCAATAATTCCGGTTACTTTACCAGCTTCCACCTGGCAGCCAATATTTCGCAAAGCTTCTACATGGCGGTAGTGGACCCAAAGTCGGTCAATGGAAATCCCTTCATGGGTCGCAAAACGGTTCTTTACATGGGTGGTAGCGGTCTTCATGAAAACCTCTTCGCGAACAACTTCTTTCACTATACCAAAAATGAAAAGAATATGATAGAAGGATGAAAAGATTGTGAAAAATTTACCCAATAATGAACGTACTTGCACGCTTTCTCCCAACTTCCCTGCCACCAAAACTAACCGTAGTACTTTGCTTGCTGCCCATTTTGCTGGGTAGTTGCAGCCAACCCAACTCGAAAAACCCTACCAATAGCGATTCCCAAGCCAACCTTCCCAACGTCGTCACCACCAGCACCATTTTGACCGACCTCGCAGAAACGGTCGGCGGCGACGCAATCCAGCTTCAGGGAATTCTAGAACCCGGTACCGACCCGCATATTTACGAACCCGTTCCCCGAGACAGTATTGCCTTCGAAAAAGCCGATCTCATTTTTTACAACGGCTACAATCTGGAACCAAACTTGATTAAACTCATCAACGCCGCCGGGGTTAACGCCAGACACGTAGCTGTTGGCGAATCCGTACCGCCACTCCAAGTAGAAGCTGAAGGAGAACAAGACCTAGAACCCGACCCCCACGTTTGGGGAAATGCCAAAAAAACCATCACCATGGTGAAAACCATTCGCGATGAATTGGTCAAACTATCTCCAGAAGACCGGCAAGCGTTTGCAGAAAACGCCGACGAACTTATTGCCGAACTGGAACGCCTGCACCAGTGGATCCAACAACAAATTGCTACCATTCCCGAACCAGACCGGCAGTTAATTACCACCCACGATGCCTTTGAATATTATGCCCATGCCTATGGGTTGGAAGTGACAGGAACCCTCATCGGCATCAGTACCGAAGAACAACCCAGTGCCAAAACCGTGCAACAACTGGTGGAAGCAGTGAAGCGAACCGATGCACCAGCAATTTTTGCTGAAACCACTATCAATCCCCAACTGATTCAGACTGTAGCTTCCGAAGCTGGGGTCAAACTAGCAGAACCAGAACTGTATTCCGATTCGATTGGACCCCAAGGGAGTTCTGCTGATAGCTATATCAAAATGATGGTTCAAAATACCAAAACCATTACCGAAAATTTGGGTGGCGAGTACGAACCGTTTCGCTAGTTCTCGCCATTACCATCACAGCGACAAAAAACCGAACCAAAATGCCAAGCTAGCACTCGCTAGGGGAACGGTGAGATTGTCCACACCCAGTTGGGAAATGGTTTCCAAACCAGCAGCCGCGATCGCTACAACCATAGCACTAACCCAACTTTGCCAGCAGCTGCCTTGGGTGGCTAGCATGATGGAAACGCACACCACAAAAGACACCAACACCATGGTTAGGGAACCTTCCCAACTCTTTTTATTGCCCAAAATTGTATACTTATGGCGGCCAAAGTTTTGACCGACCAAGGCTGCCAAACCATCTCCCCAGGTCATGGTTAAAATCCCAATGGCAGCATATTGGGGTTGTTCTAAAGACCAGAAAATAGCCACCAAAATGCCAATACTTGCTGCATAAAAAAACGTTCCCAAACTTTGGCGTCCGACGCTGTCAATCGCCGGTAAAATGGGGAACCAATAGGAGAGAAGAGTAACAATACTGGCAGCGATCGCAGCAATAATGCCCACTTCAGCTGGAATTTGCAGCCACCAAGCAACCAAAATGACATTGCCGGTGCCAATGTGAACCACTTTGCGGACCAATTCTGGGTTACCAGCGATCTGTTTGGCGATCGCGGCAGCGGCAAAAACCAGGGCCAACCACAAACCGGCGGCGGTAATTTGAAACCCTAAACTAGGCGTTCCTTCCAAAATCGGTAAAACATCTCATCTCTATGAAATGTATCATAGAAATCGTCCATAATTTTTTTCAAAACCTTTCGCTATAGCTTTTTCACTCAAATCGTGAATGCTTCCAGAATTGAGGGCAAACAATTTTCCCCTACATAGATTTTCCAGGTTGGCGTTTGTTTGAAATTGCTATATGACAACCATGGGCTAGCTAGCATCTCCAGGTTCTATGCAACTACTTCATTTTGCCGGGAAAACGCTGAAAATTCTCTTGCTGTGGCTTATCCAGGCATACCAACTGTTGGTTTCTCCCTGGTTGGGGCCTTGCTGCCGATTTTATCCTACCTGTTCGGCCTATGCTCTGACAGCCATCGAACGATTTGGTATCGTTTACGGTAGCTGGCTGGCACTTCGACGAGTGGTTCGCTGCCATCCTTTCCATCCCGGCGGTTACGATCCGGTTCCGGAAGCTTCCCATACCTGCCAGCATGCTTCCCATGGGAAAAACCAACCTTCAAAAGATACAGAAAATACGCCCAAGTTGTTGAGAATTATAAAAAAAACGTTAAAAATAGAAAATTGACGTTCTCAAGATGGCGTACTCGTGGTTTTGCAAAAAACGTTTTCATTCAGTAAATGGGGAAATTTTCGTAACTGGCAGATAGATACCCTGTTGCAAGATAGCCTAACCATATTTTGGGGAGACTGGCTGGATTTACGAGTGCGGGTTCTCCAGATCGCCGCATCCGGTTTGGTGGCACCGTTGATTTATATTTTGGCTTTCGGTTTGGGATTGGGAAGTTCTATCCGACCTGGTGTCGGCGAAACCTATTTGGAATTTATACTACCGGGGATGGTGGCGCTCTCTTCCATGACCATTAGTTTTACTGGTACGGTATTTTCTATATGCGGCGATCGCTTGTATACCAAAACCTTTGAAGAGATGCTGCTGCTACCCATCCATCCCCTCGCCATGCATATCGGCAAAATGCTGGCTGGCATCGTACGGGGATTGCTAACTTCCGGTTCGGTGTTAGTCGTCGCCATTTTATTTACCGGTAAAGTTTGGAGCTTTCTCAATCCCTTATTTTTAGCCCTATTGGTATTAAACTGTGCGGTATTTTCCGGATTGGGCGTTATTGTGGGATTAAAAGTTCAATCCTTGGAAACGGTGGGATTGTTTAACAATTTTCTCATCCTGCCCATGTCGTTTTTGGGAGGCACTTTCTTCGAACCTGCCGATTTGCCATCTTGGCTGCAATCGGTGGTATTTTTGCTGCCTTTAACCCACACCAGCGTCGGTATGAGAGCTGCTGCCTACGATATGTCGCAATTTCCTTGGTATAGCATTCCCATGCTTTTGTTGTTCGCGATCGCGCTTTGCTGGATCGGCGCCTATCAATTTTCCCACCAACAAGACTAATACCATGGGGGCGATCGCGATCGCCCCCCAATTTTTTTAGTATCGAGGAATCGAAGGATCCGCCATGCGAGCGTAGGCATCAATGCCACCCGCTACATTTTTCACGTTGGTAAAGCCCTGGTTTTGCAACCACTGACACAGTTGCGCAGAACGCATGCCATGATGGCAAATCGCAATTGTTTCTGCGTGGGGATCGAGTTCCTGTAAAAGCTGTTCTGCCAACTCGCGGAACTGACTCAAAGGTACAACTCGAAACTCTTCTAGGCTAGCCAAAGAAACCTCTTGGGGTTCGCGTACATCCAGCAATTGCAACCGATCGCGATCGCTGGAATTGAGGCGTTGCTGTAATTCTTGAGGAGAAATTTCTGGAATCGATTGATTGTCAGATAAAGCAACCATAAATAACTGGTAGGTAGAAAACAACGAAACAAAACAATGGAAAAACTATCAAATCGATCGATGGCTACTAGGCACCGAAATAAGCAGGTTCGTTGCCTGGTTTCCATTTAATATTACAACCCATACTGGGTTTTTGATTCTGCGGTACCGACCCATCGAACAAAACAGCATCGATAGCAGCACGCAAATCCTTACCATTAACCGGTTCCTCGTTTCCAGGGCGACTATCGTCCAGCTGTCCGCGATATACGAGTTGCCGATTGCTGTCAAACAGGAAAAAGTCAGGCGTACAGGCAGCAGTATAGGTTTTCGCTACTTGCTGGCTTTCATCGTAACAAAAAGGAAAGGTAAAGCCCAACTCTTCTGCCATTTCCTTAAGTTTTTCTGGAGCATCGTCGGGATGGGTTTCAACATTATTGGCACTAATGGCTACAATGCCCAACCCTTTACCAGCGTAATCTTGACCGATTTTCGCCAGTTCCTCTTTAATATGCTGCACGTAAGGACAATGGCGACAAATAAACATCACCAACAAGGCTTTTTGGTGAGCAAAGCTATCCAACGAAATCGTCCGACCGGAAACCGTATCGGGAAGCTGAAAATCGGGTGCTTGCGTTCCCAAATCCAGCATGGTAGAGGCGGTAAGTGCCATAGTATTTCAATCCCCTTATATGCGTCTTTCTACCTCTTCCATATGGTAAACCAAACCTGTGGAAAGTTGGTAGGTGCGTAGGTGCGTGGGTGCCTGGGAGCCTAGGTGCGTGGGTGCCTGGGTGCCTGGGTGCCTGGGAAAATAAGTAGATAGCTGTTAATCATCCCCCTCTTCCCCCTCTTCCCCCTCTTCCCCCTCTTCCCACCTTATCTACCAAAACTGATTTCGGCTGATGTCGCGTTTAAATCATAAAATCGAAGGGAATTGTAGTATTGTCAAAAATCTCGATTCCGATTCGTTAACCAGTTGAAATCCTATGGCTATTGGCTACGTTGCTCTCGTTTTACACGCTCACCTGCCTTTCGTCCGCCACCCAGAAAGCGATTACGTTCTGGAAGAGGAATGGCTGTTTGAAGCAATTACGGAAACTTATATTCCCCTGCTGCGGGTTTTTGAAGGTTTAAAACAAGATGGTATTGATTTCAAACTCACCATGAGTTTGACACCAACACTGATTTCCATGCTGCAAGACCCCTTGCTGCAAAAACGCTACGACCAACATTTAGCTCAATTGGAGGAACTAGCTGCAAAAGAAATCGAACACAATACGTACAACGGTCACATTCGCTATTTGGCACAACATTATGCCGACGAACTGAGCAAAGCTAGAAAATATTGGGAACGCTACAACGGTAATTTGGTAACTGCTTTCGGTGAATATCTAGAAAGCAACAATTTGGACATTATTACCTGCGGCGCCACCCACGGCTACTTGCCTCTCATGAAAATGTATCCCCAGGCAGTTTGGGCGCAAATTAAGGTCGCGGTGGAACACTACGAACAAACCTTCGGGCAAAAGCCCAAAGGGATCTGGATTCCCGAGTGTGCTTACTACGAAGGACTGGAAAGGATGCTGGCGGATGCCGGTTTGCGTTATTTTATTACCGACGGCCACGGTATTTTATACGCTCGTCCCCGTCCGCGTTTTGGTACCTATGCACCCATTTTTACGGAAGCGGGGGTAGCGGCTTTTGGACGCGACCACGAGTCTTCCCAGCAGGTTTGGTCTTCAGAAGTAGGGTATCCAGGCGACCCGGTCTACCGCGAATTTTTCAAAGATTTGGGCTGGGAAGCGGAATACGACTACATCAAGCCCTATATCATGCCCAACGGCCAGCGCAAAAATACAGGCATCAAGTACCATAAAATTACCGGTCGCGGTTGCGATTTGGGCGACAAACAACTGTACGATCCGTATTGGGCCCGGGAAAAAGCGGCAGAACACGCTGGGAATTTTCAGTTTAACCGCGAACGGCAGGTAGAATATCTGTATGGGGTGATGCAGCGTCCGCCCATTGTGGTTTCTCCCTACGATGCGGAGTTGTTCGGTCACTGGTGGTACGAGGGACCGTGGTTTTTGGATTTCATGTTCCGCAAAAGCTGGCACGACCAGGATACCTACCAATTGACCCACTTGTCGGATTACCTGCAAGCCCATCCCACCCAACAAGTTGGCTGTCCTTCCCAGTCTAGTTGGGGATTTCAAGGTTTCCACGAATACTGGCTCAACGAAACCAACTCTTGGATCTATCCCCATTTACACAAGGCGACCGAACGCCTGGTGGAACTTTCCCACTACGAACCGGAAAATGACTTGCAGCGACGAGCGTTAAATCAGGCAGCTAGGGAATTGCTGCTGGCCCAATCTTCTGACTGGGCATTTATTATGCGTACGGGAACCATGGTTCCTTATGCCGTACGTCGCACGCGATCGCACCTAATGCGGTTTAACAAACTCTATGAAGAGGTAAAATCTGGCAAAATTGATGCTGATTGGTTAGAAAAGGTAGAAGCTCTGGATAATATCTTTCCCAAAATCGACTATCGCGTTTACCGTCCTCTTTGAAGAGTTTCTTTGAAAAAGGTTTTGGACATGACTTTGCACAATATGTCTCCATCGCAGCCACGTACCAAACTGACTCGCGCCCATGTTTACATTACCGGCCGCGTACAAGGTGTCGGCTTTCGTGCTGCTGCTTGGCATAAAGCCACCAGTACGGGGGTAAACGGTTGGGTGCGCAACCTCCCCGACGGACGTGTAGAAGCCGTTTTTGAAGGCGACCCGACTTTAGTGGAAGAAATGGTTCAATGGTGCCACCAAGGAAGTTCGGCGGCGCGCGTGCGAGAAGTCAATGTGGAAAACGAAGAACCACAAGGACTCAGCGGTTTTGAAGTACGCTATTAAATGGTAACGAACAGTTAGCGCTCAAATCGGGAATCGGGAGGTATGCCATTCTGATTCCCTTTCCCCATTTTCATTTGGGCTGGAAACATTAGAAAGCAGGAATCGCTACGTTTTGAGCAAAATTGAAACACCAGAGGTAAACCCAATTATCGATTTCCTCGTGGAACGTTATGCTTCGATTTTAGACGATCCGGAGGCTTTTCGGGCGGCTTTACAACAACCGCTACCAATTTGTATTTGGGTGAACCCTCATAAAACCACTTCCGAAGCTATGGAAGCTTATTTGGCAGCCCATCATATAGAATTTGAACCTCTCGGTTGGTATCCCCATGCCTTTCGTACCTACAATTGGGAAAAACCGGGAACGACGCTACCTTCTATTGCTGGCTGGTACCAGGTACAAGAAGAAATTTCTCTCACAGCCGTGCGTTTGCTCGATCCCCAACCGGGCGATCGCGTTTTGGACTTATGTGCGGCCCCCGGGGGGAAAATGGCTCAAATTGCCTTGCAAATGGGCGAGGATGGCGTTGTTTTTGCCAATGAGGTTCAAGTTCCCCGTTTGGCTAGTTTGCGTACGACTATCGAACGTACGGGCTTGCTTAATGTTGTCTCCACCAATCAAGACGGACGTTTCTTAGAATTTCTTCCCCATTCCTTCGATCGCGTTTTGCTGGATGCTCCTTGTTCTGGTGAGGGGACGCTACGCAAAAGAAAACCCCAAGCCAGAGGAGGATGGCGAGCTGGTTACAGCCAATACGTAGCTTCCGTACAATGCCAGTTACTGGAAAAAGCATTGCAGTTGGTCAAACCGGGAGGTACGATCGTTTACAGTACTTGTACGTTTGCCCCAGAAGAAAACGAAGCGGTTCTGGACAAAGTTTTGGGCGATCGCGGTTATGTAGAACCCGCACCGATTCCGGCACTCAAAGCTATGCCCGGCTTGCAACGTTGGCAGGGACAAACGTTTCGTCAGGATATTGCTTACGCACAGCGCTATTTTCCCCATTTCAATAATACGGGAGGCTTTTTTGTTGCTCGTATTCGGCGGACCGATGCCCAGTTATTTTCCCCCAAAGATCCACCAACAGTCGTGCCAGGAGGCGCTACCAACGATCGCGATGGCCTTCGTTGGTTTTGCGATCGCTTTGGCTGCGATGAAGAAATTTTTCAAAATAAAAAAGCTTGGGTGAAAAGCAAGGAAAAAATTTGGCTATCCACAGCCAACTGTCAGCCCTTACAACGACCAGAGACTCAAAACATTGGCCTTTCGCTGCTACGGGTCGTGCGCGGCGAGTACAAACCCACCACCTTTGCTTTGCAGCGTTTTGGTCGCTTTTGCCAACGCAATGTTATCGAACTAACAGACGAACAAGTAGTTTGGCATTTTTTAGCCGGAAAATCGCAATCCTTGAAAGCCAATGTGGAACCTGGATACCTCCACGTACGCTACGGTGAATTTGAGTTGGGGTGTGGCTGGTATCAAAACGGCACCCTGCGATCGCAAATTCCTAAAAGCATCCGTTCCCCTTCTGGATTGCTCGATCCAAACGCCAAATCGAAAAAGAAAAGCTAACCAATCCTTTTTTTATTTGTTAGCCCTCATCGAACAATTGGGAGATGCCACTTTCACTTGTACGTTTTCCAGTTGTGCTTGATTTAACAACTGTTCCAACAGCTGTTCGGCGCGATCGCCCGCTTGTTTTAACAACCCATAACAAGCTGTTTCTTCCAATTCGCTGACAGCTTTTTGCTGTGCCTTCGTCACCAACTCCGCTTCTGCTGGTGGCGCCAACCAATTGCGATCGATTATCAAAGGTTGGCTCTTACGGACATCCAAAGAAGTAGAGAGAACCTTAGGCGCTGGTAGATGCACCCAAGTTGTATTTCCTTGATGGGAAATGCGATACCCTTGTTGCAAGTCGATGCCAGCGCGAACCGAACCAAAGGCTTTGTACGCCATTTCCAACGAACCCAGATGGACCTTTCCCATCCAAGTGTTCCATGTGTTGGGTTTGGACACCGACACCACAGTGACCGTTTTCAGTCGCGCCGTTTCCAGATTGGCCAGTTTTTCCGTTGTTCCTGCCAAAATGGATTCGATTTCAGTTTCCACAGTTGGCTCTTGATAGCGATTCTGGAGAAAGAAAAACGTCGCTACCGAAGTCAAAGCCAAAAACAGCGTTGGCAGTGTGGCTTTTCTCATTTGACATACCTCGCCAGCTTGGATCCATGGGGAAAAATTTGCTTATACATTCAACAATAGCAAAATTTCGCAAAAGTTCCCACAAAAGGAATTAGCGAGGTTGAATTTTTGCCAAAGTGGTATTGCGGTAGTAGTGTCCTAAAATCTGGCGATAATTGTATCCTTGTCGGGCTAGAAAATAGGAACCCCATTGGCTCAATCCCACGCCGTGACCGAAGCCACGTCCGTTAATTTGAAACGCAACCGGAGCTGCGTTGCTGCTTTTTTTGCTTCCGTACTGAGGAACCACCGTAAACAAACTGCTACGCAAATCGAGGGTCTTACGCAGTTCATCACCGTCGATAACTTTGCTACCGTCAGAGCCTTCAATGCGCATGGAAGCGACCCGACCTTGAGGCGTTGTACGTTCTGGTTTCATCGATAACACCTTACCAACATCGGAAATTTTGCTGCTGATATCGGATTGAGAAAATACTTCCCTCCACTGGAAAACTGGCGCGCCGCGATCGAAATCCCGAACCCCTACCAGATAGGGTCGCGGCGAACTCCATACATCTTCTACATTTTCCGTGTGTCCTCCCGAAGAAGAGTGAAAGACGGCTTCGATGATGCGATTGTTGTGGGTTAAAACTTGACCCTCTGTAGAGGTGACAGCATGGCGGGTCGTATTGGTTTCGCTTTCCAGACCTTTGTAAACCTGGGAAGAAGTTGTATCTTCTAGGTCGTACAAAGCATTGCTCTGGTGTCGGCGTTTGTACAAGGCATAGGAACGAGCAGCAACCGCTTGGGCTTTGAGAGCTTCTGCCGGCCAGTTGGCGGGTACTTCTCCCCCAACCACGCTGGCTAGATAATCTTCTAATTGTACGTAATTAATGGCAGTTATACCATCGCTCGTTGGTACCAAAATCGCTTCGCCATAGTACCAGCGATCGCCAATATAGACATATCCATCTCCTTGAGGATCGACCCGCAATTGTCCGGAACGCCAGTTTTGTAGCGATACGGCGGAACGATTCTTGATAGCAGCTAGGGAAGCCATGCGATCGATTTGTCCTATAGTATGGCCGCGACTATCTTCTACAGTCGCCGTGGTGGAACTGCCCACTTGCACTTGTTTGGCACCCGTTTCGATCGCTACACGCAAAAATACCGCTGCGTTTGCCGGTGTAGTTGCTAGCAACCAAAACAGAAAAGCAAACCACCAAAATTTTCTTTTCAGAGGACGAGGTAGGCGTTTCTGATTTGGGGTGGCTTCTAACTGGCGGTTGGTAGAACTCATAAAAAACTCCTCACACGGAAAAAACGTAGGTTCGGTGGATACAAGAAGGTTCCGGGCAAAAAAACCGGAGAAGCTAGCACCATTGCTGCCTTTGGAAAGAGATCGGGGGCAAGCTCAAAACTTAAGAATATGTTACCTGAGCCTATTTATAGCAAAAAAATCCCCAACTCAATCCCCAATTCAAAAATTTTGCTAGAAATGTCTATATCTGAGGGATAGAACCTACTGTCTCGAAGTTCCCGCAAAATAATTAGGGGATCGAAAACAGATGGCAACCTAAAACGCTATTACATGGCAACTCTGTTATCTTTACAAAATCTAGTTTCGATCGCCGGTACTTCCCTACGCCACCAACCCCTAGGCAAATGGAATGGGAAAACTTTACAATTGGAAAGCTAGCGAACAACGGTGAATAGTAGCAGCGTGCAAATTACATTTTTAGGAACGAGTTCTGGCGTCCCTACCCGATCGCGAAATGTTTCCAGTGTGGCCCTGCGCTTGCCGCAACGGGCAGAAGTTTGGCTGTTTGACTGTGGGGAAGGTACCCAACATCAAATTTTGCGTAGCGACCTCAAAAGCAGCCAAATTACTAGGATTTTTGTTACCCACATGCACGGGGACCATATTTTTGGTTTGATGGGATTGCTGGCTAGTTGTGGTTTGGCCGGGATGCCCCACGAAATTCATATTTACGGTCCGCCTGCTTTACAAGAGTATTTGGATGCTTGCTGTAGCTACTCGCACAGCCATTTTTCGTTTCCCATTCGCTTTCATAAGGTAAAACCCGGCGTTGTGTTTGAAGATGGGGAATATCAAGTCATTGCTGGACGCTTGCACCATCGAATTCCGGCTTTTGGCTATCGCATCGAAGAAAAAGACCGGGCCGGACGTTTTGATGTAGCCAAAGCAAAAGCCCTGGGGATTCCCCCAGGACCAGTTTACGGAGAACTCAAACAAGGAAAAACCATTACCCTGGATGACGGACGCCGCATTCGCGGGGCAGACCTTTGCGGTCCCCGTGAAGTGGGACGGAAAGTTGCTTACTGTACGGATACGATTTATTGCGATGGAGCAGTGGAACTAGCTGAAGATGCTGATGTTTTGATCCATGAGGCTACTTTTGCCCACCAAGATGCACCTTTAGCTTTTGAACGTTTGCATTCTACTTCTACTATGGCAGCACAGGTGGCTTTGGCTGCTCGGGTTAAACAGTTAATCATGACTCACTTCAGTCCCCGCTATGCACCTGGCAATTCGATTCAGCCAGAAGATCTGTTAAACGAAGCGCGGGCGATTTTTCCCAATACCATGATGGCTCGCGACTTTTTCACCTATGAAGTTCCCCGTCGCCAGGCTGCGATCGCTTAACGAGCAGCAGAGTTACAATCATCCGAGTGCTGGCAACAGAGGGGAAATTCCCGTGCCAGTTTTTGGGTAGATGCCTTTTCGCTGACATTGGCTACTTCTGGTGGTACGGCTTTTGATTTGGTTTGGGGAATTTTTGGTTGGTATTCCCCATGGCTATGGCACTCGTGGCTGCTATTGTCCGAAAGGCGATCGCGAATGCGTTGGAGTTGCTGTTGGGTGCTGACCGGTTCTCGGGGAAAGGGAACTTCCGTATTCGGCCAATCGGGCAAATCGTTGCAAGGACAAGCCGAAGCGGGCATTCCCCGAATAGGAATGGGAACTGGCATCGTACAGCGGGCACAACAAACAATATCCCATTCAGCAGAAAAAAGTTCTTCAATGGTTTCTTCCGTTCCTTCCAAGTAACAATCCCCGCTTTCTGGCGATACAATTTGCTGCCAACATTGCTCGAATTCCTGACTGTAGCGATCGCCTCGAACCACCAAATTCGGGCACATCGCTTCTTGCCCGTTACGAATCAAAACTCGTTTGCCCAACTGAAACCAATAAGCTAAGTATTTTTTCACAGTATTTGGTTCGGCCATGTTGCTTTCAGTCCTATCTCAATCTTGGCTTCTAAATATTTCTAATTCTATCCTAATTGAAATTTTCTAATCGTTTTTATGGTCTAACTGTTGGTTAGCGAGGGGAACCCCTAAAACACTTAAATTTAAAACATGACCGCCAACAATTAAATATACTGGATTGGCGATCGCACCCACATGGCGAACCAACTCTCCCAAGCGATCGCGAAAACAACGACCTTGTGGGTAGGCAGGAACCACTCCCCATCCCACTTCCTCAGCCACCAAAATGACATCCGCTTCCGAACGCAACAAACTGTTTTGAAAAGAGGTTCGCCAAGCTTGCCAGGTGCTTTCGTCAGCTTCCATAAAATTTGCTACCCAAGTTCCCAACGAGTCCACCAACAGGCAATAATTGGCATCCGCTGTTTCAATAGCTGCTGGTAGCTCTACAGGCACCGACCAGGTTTGCCAGTGGGAGGGTCGCCGTTGTTGGTGTTTCTCGATTCTGGCGCACCACTGCTCATCCTGCCAATCTACCTGAGCAGTTGCTACGTAAATCACTGGTTTGCTCCCCTGAATTGCCAAAGTTTCTGCCCATTCACTCTTTCCCGAACGCGCCGCTCCAGCTACCAAAACCACCTTACGAGTCGATCGCACAGAATTGTCATGTTTGGCGAAACTCATATCTTTTCTTTTCAAATAAAGCCATTAGCAATGCTGCGAGCTTAAATCAAGATAAAGATATCGTCAAATTGGATCGAATGTTTCTACACTGGTAAGAAGCACCTTTTTTTCGCGATTGGCTTTTTTAAGAAAAAATGAACTCTGAGGATCGAACAGCTGGCCAGGAAAAAGATAAGGGAATCAAACCAGAGCCAACGCTTTAGAATGGATATAAGCTGTTTGGCATTTATATTTATATTGATGCACAAACTCCCGCATGGCAACCCTTAGAGCCATTTTTGGCGGCATTATAAATTTTCCATCTCCTGCGATTGGCCATACCATTCATCTCGCTATCATCCCATTCAACCCATGCCAGATCCTCAAATTTCCGCTATTATCTGTACGCACAACCGCGACAACTACCTAGGAGCAGCCATCGACAGTTTGCTGGCGCAAAAATTTGCAGACTTTGAAATTATTGTCGTAGACAACGCTTCTACAGACCAAACGCGCCAAGTAGTGGAATCTAGACTTCCAGAACCCAAACTTCAATATGTCTACGAATCCGTCGTGGGACTCTCAGTTGCTCGCAACGCCGGTGCCAAAAACGCTAAGTCCCCCATTTTAGCATACTTGGACGATGATGCCGTCGCCAGTCCCCAATGGCTGCAAGTCATCCATGAAGCTTACCAACAAAACCAAAACTTGGCTGTAGCTGGAGGTAAGGTCACCTTACTGTGGCCGGAAGGAACCGAACCTCCCAAATGGCTTTCCCCTTCTTTAGCCGGCAACTTAGGAGCATACGATCTGGGAGATAGCACCGTTTATATCACCGAACCCGGCTTAACCCCACGTGGGCTCAATTACTCCATCCGCCGCAGCTTTCTTAACCAAATTGGAGGCTTCGATGTCAAGTTAGGTCGCGTTGGCACGCGCTTGCTCTCCAACGAGGAACTGCTGATGACCCAGGAAGCTCTCAAACGTGGATGGCAGATTGCCTACCTTCCCGATGCGCTGGTAGCACACAATGTGGCCCCAGAAAGGATACAGCGGCGTTGGTTTTTGCAGCGAGGATGGTGGCAAGGGATTAGCGAATATTACCGCGAACAACTTTCCGGCAAAACCGGTCCCCGTCAATTTTCTCGTGGCGGCGAACGTTTGCTGAGAGGGTTGGTCAAATATGTCAAAAATGCCAACCATCCCGATATACGCTTTGAAAATCTCGTATATGCCTACGGACAGATAGGTTATTTGACCTCAGTTGTCAAGGGCATGCTAACCTCAAAAGAGAAATCTTAACACAATGCAATGGTACCTTGGGTACTGGCGAACGACCATCGTCATCCTGTAGCGAGGTAATGTGTCACAGCAACCATCTACAATTTTAGTTACCGGCGGCGCTGGATATATCGGTTCCCATGCCGTTTTGGCCCTGCAAAATGCCGGCTATCACGTCGTGGTTCTCGATAATTTGGTCTACGGCCATCGAGATTTGGTCCAAAATATTTTAAATGTGGATTTGATTGTTGGCCATACCAGCGATCGCGCTCTTTTGGATACTCTGTTCCAAACTTACCCCATCGAGGCAGTTATGCATTTTGCTGCCTATGCCTATGTAGGGGAATCCGTTGAAAATCCAGCCAAATACTACGAAAACAACGTGGTGGGAACCCTGAGTTTGCTGGAAGCAATGGTAGCTGCCAAGGTAAACAAATTGGTGTTTTCTTCTACTTGTGCTACCTACGGCCTTCCCACAACCGTTCCTATCCCCGAAGACCATCCCCAACATCCCATCAATCCCTACGGCACCAGTAAATGGATGGTAGAACGTATTTTAGCCGATTTCGATACGGCTTACGGGTTAAAATCTGTTTGTTTTCGCTACTTTAATGCTGCTGGTGCCGATCCGCAAGCGCGTTTGGGAGAAGACCACAACCCGGAAACTCATTTGATTCCTTTGGTTCTATTTGCGGCTTTGGGAAGGCGCGATTCGGTTAGTATCTTTGGCACCGATTATCCCACGACCGATGGTACTTGCGTGCGCGATTACATTCACGTTAGCGATTTGGCTGACGCTCACGTTTTGGGGTTGGAATATTTAAACCAGCAGGAAACGTCAAATGTTTTTAATTTAGGTAATGGCAATGGCTTTTCGGTGCGAGAAGTTATTGATACGGCCAAACAGGTGACTGGTGTAGATTTTACGGTAAAAACGGGCGATCGCCGTCCGGGAGATCCCCCTATGTTGGTAGGCAGCGCCCAAAAAGCCAAAGAAATGCTCCACTGGACCCCCCAATACGCGGATTTGCAAAGTATTATTACCCACGCTTGGCAGTGGCACCAAAAACGCCACGGGAAATTGGTTTCCTAAAGACTCACTCTATTTAGCTTCCGTTCTACCCATATTTTGTACAGTTATTCAGTATCTTTTATGTCCGGCAAAATTCCCATTTCTGTTTTAATTCCCGCCAAAAACGAACAGGCTAATTTACCGGCTTGTCTCAACAGTCTGGAACCAGCTGATGAAATCTTTTTGGTCGATTCCCAAAGCAGCGATCGCACGGTGGAAATTGCCGAAAGCTACGGCGCTCAAGTCGTTCAATTTCACTTTAACGGCTACTGGCCTAAAAAGAAAAACTGGTCGCTGGAAAATTTACCCTTTCGCAACGAATGGGTTCTAATTGTTGACTGCGACGAACGCATTACCCCGGATTTGTGGCAGGAAATGGCTGTTGCCATCCAAAATGGCGACTACACTGGCTACTATCTCAATCGCCGGGTGTTTTTCCTGGGAAAATGGATTCGCTTTGGCGGCAAATATCCCGATTGGAACTTGCGCCTGTTTCGCCATAAAATGGGTCGCTATGAAAATTTAGGTACGGAAGGGGTTCCCAATACCGGAGACAACGAAGTCCACGAACACGTGGTGTTGCCGTCGAAGGTGGGATATCTCAAAAACGACATGATTCACGAGGATTTTCGCGATATTTTCCACTGGATCGAACGCCACAACCGCTACTCCAATTGGGAAGCGCGGGTTTATTACAATTTACTATCTGGCCAACAGCAAAGCGACAGCATTGAAGCTGACTTTTTTGGGGATGCGGTGCAGCGCAAACGGTTTTTGAAATTGATTTGGGTGCGTTTGCCTTGGAAGCCTTTGCTGCGTTTTATTTGGTTTTATATTATCAAACTGGGTATTCTGGATGGTAGAGCGGGACTGATTTACGCCCGCCTGATTAGCCAGTACGAATACCAAATTGGGATCAAGCTTTACGAACTGCGCCGCTTTGGCGGTCAGCTAAATGTGACTGCTGGTGAGGAAACGGCGACCACAGCTGAGAAAGAAACCAGTCAATAAAATGGAAAATCTAGAAACCAATACAGAAAAGAAGGGTCCTACGGAGTTCGACCAGTTCAATTCCCAACAAATCGATACCACCGCACCAGCAGTGGTCGATTTAAGCCAGTACGACCAATCTTGGTACGATCGCGGCCGTCCGGGTTGGTTCGTTTTCTGGTGGTGGTTGGTCCAAGCGATCGCATTTCCCCTGAGTCCCCACCCATGGAACGGTTTTCGCCGTTGGTTGCTGCGGCGATTTGGGGCCGAAATTGGCAAAAAAACGGTTATTCGACCTACGGTACGAGTGACCTATCCTTGGAAGGTCAAACTCGGCGATTATAGTTGGTTGGGAGATGATGTGGTCTTATATAGCCTGGATCGTATTTCTATTGGACAACATTGCGTGATTTCCCAAAAATCCTATCTATGTACTGGCAGCCACGATTTCCGCGATCGCAGTTTTAATTTGATCGTAGCTCCCATCGAAATCGGCAATGGTGTCTGGGTAGCAACCGATTGTTTTGTGAGTCCTGGGGTTCAAATTGGATCCAATGCTACGATTGGAGCGCGTAGCAGTGTTTTGAAAAGTATTCCAGCAGGGTACGTAGCTTGGGGAACTCCCTGCAAGCCGGTTTATTTGCGTTCGTTTCGCAAGGAATAGGAGATCGAAGCAACTATCCATAACAAACAACACCCAAGCCTACTCTAGACCAAGGGACTTCCTCCTATTTTGTCGATCCTATTTGGAGATACCTTAGGCAAAATATCTTGCCAGCATGGCTCCCTTCATCACCAGTTTGAGGAAATATCAGTCTTCGGTTTGGGTGTTGTCGGTGGGAACGAGAAGAGACAGATGTTCAATTGAATCAGCGCTTACTCCTTTTGCAAAATGGAACCGTTTTTTGTTGTAAGTGCGCTTTCTTTATCTGCCAAAGAAGCTTTTCAACTTCTTATTTTTAGTGTAGCATCCCCAACTGAAATGACAAGGGAAAAACAAGAAACTTTACGGAAGTCAAAGTAGGTTTGCAAATAATGTAAAGCTAACGTAACAAAATTACAGCAGGGTAACGTCATGGAATGACTCTGGTGGTTATAGGTTATAATAGAAAACTGCAACACAAGGAGTCTGTGTCTCAAAGGAGAATACAACGCTTTCCCGATCGCGGCGCTCTCTCCAAGAGAATATGGAAAGCGTATTTTTTGCTATGGGATCGAAATATGTATTTTTTTGCTCCCTCACCTATGTTTCTGTAGCTCTTTTGATGTTGGAAAAATTAGCACCTGTACGAGAACAAGGTAATGGCCAAAATTTTGATTGTTGACGATGCTTGGTTTTCTCGTCGTTTGATTGCGAAAGCCGTACAAGCAGAACAAAACGAAATTCTAGAGGCGAAAGATGGCAAAGAAGCTTTGGAGTTAGCGATCGCCCACCATCCCGATTGTATGATTTTAGATTTGCTCATGCCAGAACTAAACGGCTACGAAGTTCTGGAAAGCCTGCAACATTTAGGAGTTTCCATTCCTACGATAGTGATGACAGCTGATGTACAAGAAACCTCTCGCCAGCGATGTCTGAAACTTGGTGCAATTGAAGTTCTCAACAAACCTCCACAATCGCAAGCCTTGCGCCAGGCCATCGAACAGTCGCTAAGTCTCTCATCTTGAAAGATCCACCAACAAAATTGCTTTTTCCATGACCATCGACGATGCAGAACTAAACGCTTTGCAGGAACTTGTAAATATGGGAGTGGGGTCGGCGGCTGCTACCTTAAATGAAATGCTCGACACGCATATTGATTTGCAAGTTCCTTACGTACAAACCTACCCTTTTACCGAAGCCAAACAGCTTTTAGAGGAACACCTCAGCAGCGATGTTGTGTCCGCGGTACAGTTGAATTTTTCTGGTGCATTTACCGGCATGGCACAAATCGTATTTCCTACCGAGAGTGCTTCTGCTTTAATCTCGGAACTAACTGGAGAAGAAATCGGTACCTGTGACCTAGATGCCGTCAAAGTAGGAACCCTAAGCGAAGTAGGCAATATCGTCCTCAACGGCGTCATGGGAACCATCGGTAATATCTTGCACGAACCCCTACAGTATTCCTTACCCACCTATGTAGAAAGCTCCGTCACTCGGTTACTAACTTCCCAAGATTTCTCCACCGATACCACAATTATTTTGGTCCAAACGCATTTTTCCATACAAGCGTTGCAAGTTACAGGTGATATCATCTTGATTTTTAAAGTTGGGTCGTTTGCCTATTTCTTGAGGTCAATCTATCAATATCTAGAACAAATTCCATGAGCGAATATCAACAGTACGAACAACAATTCGGTCTGTTCGATCGAATTCCCAACGGCGTTTGCGTACTGCGGTGCGATTTTGTGGTTCTATTTTGGAACCAATGTTTGGAAAATTGGACGCAAATCTCTCGCCATCGTATTGTTGGCCAATCTATCGACAAATTTTTTCCCCACCTCAAACAACCAAAATATACTCGTCGCTTGCAACAGGTATTTGCCGGTGGACCGCCAACCGTTTTTTCCTCCCAAATCCATAAATACCTCATTCCGGTGGCATTGGGAAACGATCGCATGCAGATACAATACACCACAGTAACTGCCATTCCCTCCTGCGAAGATGCCGATACCTTTCATGCTATTATCGCCATCCAAGATGTGACGGATTTAACCTATCAAAGTCAAGCTTACCGCCAAATGCGCGACCAAGCTCAAGAAGAAATTCGAGAACGCCAGCGGGTGGAAGCGGCTTTGAAGTCTAGCGAAGAACGATTTCGCCGGATTTTTGAGGAAGGGCCTTTGGGAATGGCTTTGGTGAACCACAATTTACAGTTTTTGGAAGCCAATGCCAAGTTTTGTCAGATGTTGGGATACGATCTGGCAGAACTAAAGACCATGACGTTGCTGGCTTTAAGCCATCAATCGGATTTGGCCAACCTCCGAGAAAATTGCCAGAATTTGTTTGTCGGAAAACAACAAACGTATAAAGCCGAACAAAAATATTTGAAAAAGGATGGCACGGTCTTACTGACCATGCTAACGGCGGCGATTATTGACGATGTGCGCAGCGGCCATACTCGGAAGGAGGATAGGTATGGTTTGCTCATGTTGGAGGATATTACCGAACGCAAGCAATCGGAAGTAGCTCTTCAGAAAGCTCACCAGGAATTGACCCATTGGGCCAAGCAACTGGAAGCGCGCAATCGGGAAATTACGTTGCTGAATGCCGCCAGCGATGTGTTGCAGTCTTGTTCTGATGTGGACGCGGCTTACGATGCGATCGCGCAATTTTTACCTTTATTGTTTGCCGATATGAGTGGGAATGTATTTGCTTTAGATGCTTCCGGCAGTGTTTTGGAAAAAGTCGTAGGATGGGGAGAGCAGCAGCGATCGCAAGTGCATTTTTCTAAAGACCAGTGTTGGGGATTGCAGCAAAACCAAGCCTATTTGGCGAGCTACCAAAATCTTAATTCTTATTGCCCCCATCTAGATTTAGAATATCCACCGACAGCTTCTTTGTGCGTACCTTTAATGGCCCAAGGGAAAACTTGGGGATTGCTGCATTTGGCAGCTCACAAATCAGATCGATTAAATCCTGCCAAACAACAACTCGCACGTGCGGCCGCCGAACAAATTTCCCTTGCTGTTGCTAATTTAAGGTTGCGGGATACGCTCAAACAACAAAGCATTCGCGATCCGCTAACGGGATTGTACAATCGTCGCTATTTGGAAGAATCCTTAAAGGAAAAACTCCAAGAGGCTAGCTGCAATTCTTCCTATCTCAGCGTGATTATGTTGGACATCGACCATTTTAAAAATTTCAACGATCGCTTCGGTCACGATGCAGGGGATTTTGTCTTGCAACAAGCAGCCGATATTTTGCAACAAACATTTCGCACGTCCGATGCGGCTTGTCGCTATGGTGGTGAAGAATTTACCCTGATTTTGTCGGCGGCTACGAGTTCGGATAGCTACCGCCGCGCCGAACAGCTACGCCAGCAAATGAAACAATTGCAATTGAGTTACGGCGATGGCTTTTTGGGTCAAATTACGATTTCTTTGGGAATTGCCACCTATCCCATGCACGGTCATACCTACGACGAACTCTTGCAAAAGGCGGATTTGGCTCTGTATCGTGCCAAACAGCAGGGTCGCAATCGCACGGTGATTTACGACGAAAAGATTCCCCATTAGGAAATTCCTAAGTGGGGAAAAACGTTTTAATGGTACAGTTTTCCCATTATTTGCTGCTAGCAACCAGGTGTTTGCTGCTAGGAAAGAAGGGGATGCGGACGGGATTTTTTAGATTTTTACACAAAACCAGCTTTCTTCCTTCCGAATTCCAGTGGACACGATCGAAAATTTGGTATATAATGAATAATCCACGTCCGCAATTAGACGTTTCGGAAGGTAAGTACGTGCTAGCTTCTTGACAAGAACAGGGGGTTCTGAAACCATCTCCTTGATCGCAGATGACCCATCTATAGAGGTCTTTTCTGACGGAAAAGTGGACGATGACTGCCTTGCTAGGATCCAATTGGTTGCCATGTTTGGCAGCATTGACAAGAGCTTCTTGAAGTCCCAATCGTACTTCGTTTTGGCAGACTTTGGGAATATCTGCTAGCAAAATATCTAAGATGGGACATAGGTATAAAGTGGAAGGAAAACTAACGATTTTTCCTTTTGTTGTTCCTTTGCGTTCTCTTGGCGGCGAAATTGTAATCACGGCAAAAGCCCCATATTACTTAGCTTACTAGTCTTTTTTTAGGTAGCACCCAGTTGGCATGTTAGGGAAATCGACTCCATAAGTTGGTGCCACTAGCCATGACAAAAGCTAGTTTTTTGGGTTGGGAATGGCGGCCTTCGTAACATTCGATCCGCCCGTTTTTAGAACGCTTGATAGCAATTCGACATAGCAGAACCATTCAGTGAATTTTTCTTTACAGCCAACATAGTTTTTCCCTTTATAATGGGCTTTTCAATAGGGAAAAAGCAGGGTATATCAATATGAGATAAAAGCAGAATGCGGTCAAAAATTGGATTTCGTACCTGTCGGCTCGTAGGGGTTCGTTAATTTCTAGTTCCGTTTCTATTGTACTGGATCGGCGCATTTATGACAACTATGTCTGTAAATTTACCCACGATTTTAGCCCTTGATTTTGATGGCGTTTTGTGCGATGGACTAGTAGAATATTTTTCATCTGCCTGGCGGGCTTACTGTCAAATTTGGCCCGTTTCAGAAAACCAATTGGGGATCGAGGAAAAAAGCCAAGGGATCGCAGAAAGTAGCGATGGTATGGTGCAACCTCCCGAATGGTTGCCCCCTTATTTTTATCGCTTGCGCCCGATTATTGAAACTGGTTGGGAAATGCCCATTTTAATTCGAGCTTTGTTGCAAGGGGTCAAAATCGAGGAAATTTGGAGAAATTGGGGAGAAATTGTCAGAGAAATTGTTGATTCTGAAGGAATTCGTTCCCAAGATGTGGAAACAACTTTAGATAGGACCCGCGATCGCCTGATAGAAGCGGATTTATCTGGCTGGCTGGCTATGCATAAATTTTATCCCAGTGCGATCGCCAATTTGCAACGCTGGCTGTCTCGCGATTCGGGGGATGGCGAACAAGAGGTGACCATCATCACCACCAAAGAAAGCCGCTTTGTTCGGCAATTGCTGGCGCGAGAAGGCATTGACTTTCCCGAAGAGCAAATTTTTGGCAAAGATACGCGCCGTCGCAAAAGCGATATTTTAAAGAGTTTGTTAAGCGAACGAAACCATGGAACCACCATTTGGTTTGTCGAAGATCGTCTTAAAACTTTACAATTGGTACAATCAAGGCCCCAACTTTCCCAAGTAGAATTGTTTCTCGCTGATTGGGGATACAATACCGAAAGCGATCGCCAAATCGCCAGCAACAACCATCGCTTGCACCTCCTTTCTCTAGACACGTTTTCCCAACCTCTTTGCCAGTGGCTACCGAACAACCATGCTTGACCTCAACAAAGTCGCTTCCCAAATGCAGGGAATTGGCGAACACCTGCAGCAAGAATCGAAAGCAGCCCAGAAGCGTTTGCAAAATGCCCTGGAAATTTTGCAACAAGCCATCGATCGACAATCAGAATTGGTAGCCAAACAAAAACACTGGCGCGATCGCATGGCCTTTACAGCCGCCCAACCCACAGAACCGTTAGATCGAATAACCGATATTCCCAAACCACCCCAATCCCACACCGTCTTAGCTTCCGACGGTTCCCAAATTTCCCCCAACCACCACGAAATTGCCTACTGCTACCTCATCAATATCGGACGGGTGGTATTACACTACGGACAAAGTCGCTATCCCCTTCTCGATAGCCTCCCGGAAGTATACTATCGCTCGGAAGATTTGTATGTTTCCCGGCAGTGGGGCATTCAAACCGAAGAGTGGATGGGATACCAGCGCGTGGTTTCCGAAATCGAAGCTCTCAGCGAACTTGCCACTGCCCTAGCCGACAAACAACCCGCCCAAGCTCCTATGCTAGCCATGGTAGACGGTTCGCTGATTTACTGGTTCTTAGAAAATCTCCCCAACCAAGCCCGCGATCGCATTTTAGAACCTCTTTTAGAAGCCTGGCGACAAATGCAACAGGCACAGGTTCCCCTGCTGGGGTATATTTCCGCTTCCCGCAGTCGTTCCACCCTCAACTTTTTACGCCTGCCAGTCTGCCCCTACCTTGCCCCAGATTGCGCAACCCACTGCCTTTCCCAACAAAATGGTGCTGAGGCCAGTCCACCCCCTTGTCAAATTTTCGACCCCCTGCGGGATACTTCCTTGTGGGGCAACCTGCTAGAACCGGGGCAGCGCAGCCCCATGTGGCGCAGTTCTGCCAAAGTTTTGGACCGTTACGACCAATCGATTTATTTCTGTTACTTGCATGTGGGAACGGAAATTGCCCGCGTGGAAATGCCTGGTTGGGTAGCAGCAGACGAAACCACCCTCAATAGCTGTTTGGGTTTGGTGTTAGCTCAAGTTCAAAAAGGGTACGGCTATCCGGTTGCCTTGGCAGAAGCTCACAACCAAGCTGTGGTTCGAGGAGGCGATCGCCAGCATTTCTTTGCTATGTTGGAACAACAGATGATTGAAGCTGGTATGAAAAATGTGGGAACTTCTTACAAGGAAACCCGCAAAAGGGGAAGTATTGCTTAATACCATTTCTAAAAAACAACGATCTTTCGGAATTTCCTGATTTCCCTGGTAGGGGTGCTTCGCGAAGCGCCCCTACAAAAATGCCCCTATTATCTCTTGCAGACTATTAAGGAAATGGTATAAGAGGGAACATGGAAAGCGTGGACGATATTTTTTCGCTGGACTCACCTTCCCTACGCAAACTCATCTAGAAAAGCCAGTCGTGGCCTATTTATACCATCACGGCCAAGTTTCTGCGATCGCCTTTTGTGTTTGTTTTCCTACAGTAGTTTTATACCATTTCTGCTAAAGAATCCGCACTGCAAAGACCCGAAAAACCTCCCATAGCACTCCTCCCCCTCATCCCACTCCTCCCCCTCCTCCTCTGGCAAATATAATTTTC